>JBQVMC010000009.1:0-26836 GCA_052361145.1 Methanosarcinaceae archaeon | reverse complement strand
GCGGAATGAGCAGCTAACAGAAAAGTGAAAAAATAATGTAGTTGTTCATAAAAGAGATTTTCGTGCAAAATTCAGGTGATAAGTTTAATACCTGAATTTTGCAAATGAATTAGAAAAGAGTAGAAAACCATCTGGGGTTCCTGTTATAATGGGGTGTCGACAAAAACAAACCATAAAACAGGAGGTACCCAGATGGTAAAACAACAAAAAAAGCATAGCAAGAAAAAGCGCTCCAGTAAAGGATTTAAAGCAAACTCCGCTGAGGCCAGAAGAATCAATGCATCAACAGGATATGACACTTGTACCGAGCAGCTTAGCCCATTTGGCGGGCTTTTAGCCATGATAAAGTTTTTGGATTTGCTTAAGTTTAAAGAAATTTTCAATTCCACCTATCAGGCACCTTCCCGCGATCCCAAGATGGGCCATTATTTGATGGTTGTGGGTATTTTGATGCTACTATTTATAGGTTTTAATCGAATATGGCATTTTACTTATGTACGGCTTGACGCCATAATTTGTGGTTTTTTTAGGCTAACGCGACTTCCTGTGGCCACCACCTTCTGGCGCTATGTTGACAGCCTGGGATTGAACCAGGCCAGCTCCTTTCTGAAAATCATGAGCATTATGCGCGAAAGGTTCTGGCAGCTTTGCGGTTTGTGCCATGATCGGATCAATATCAGTATCGATACCACAGTTGAAACGATATATGGCGATCAGCAAGGTGGTCGCAAAGGGCATAATACGAAAAACCGTGGCAAAAAGGGTTATCGTCCCGTGCTCTGTTTTATTGATGAGACCAGAGAATATCTGGCAGGTAAACTACGCAAGGGTGTAACCATTGACGGCAAAGAGTGCGCAGCTTTTATTGCAACGATTAAAGCCCAACTGCCTGGATGTGTGAAGCATGTTTTATTACGGGCAGATGGTGAGTTTTTAAGCTGGTTAAGCGTTCAGGCCGCCATTGAAGCTGGATTTCAATTTATCATTGCCAATAGAGGATGTAATCCTCCCTTTGATGCCAATGGATGGTATCGGCCATGGAAACGGAAAAATATCCAGTTCAACAGCTGCACATACAAGCCGATCGGCTGGGATACTGTCTGCAGGTTTGTTGTCATGCGGATACCTAAAGAGGAAAAGAAACCGGGGCGACCGGTGCAATGCGAACTTTTTGAAGATGACCGTTACACCTACCGTATTTTTTGTACCAGTTTGACCTGCAAAGCTCATAAAGTGATTACCAGATACGACAAACGTGCTGATGTTGAAAACCTGGTCGGGGAAGCCAAGCGCGAGGGTTTGGACGCCATTCCTTCGGGTAAATTCAAAAATAATTACGCCTTTTTCCAAATTGTCATGCTGGCCTACAACATCTGGCGTTATATGAAAATAATGGCTCATCAGAGTATCGACAAGGCCGGATCAAATATGCAGGGCATCATGACAAATACGATTCGCGTTGCCCGGTTAAAGCTTTTGTTCATAGCTGCCAAGGCTGTCAAAGATGGCAATCTGGATAAAGTCAAATATTCTATCCACGATTCCAGAACACCAGCGATAATGAGATTCTTAAAATTTATAGACCGAAAAAGATTGAAAGTAAGGCCTTGGGAAGAAAAAAGTTTTTGGCCGCAGCATTTTGCAATACAAACAATATAAGCAAGAAATTTCTTGCACGGTTTAAATTATGTTAAATATTCAAGAGATAGACAAAATAATACTTGCTTTAAATACTTCCTGAATACTTCAAAATGGAAGTGAAACTTGGTTACAAAGGCGGAATGAGCAGCTAACAGAAAAGTGAAAAAATAATGTAGTTGTTCATAAAAGAGATTTTCGTGCAAAATTCAGGTAATAATTCTTTCCTCAGACTTTGCTATTAAAATGGTTATTATTTTATGCAAGGCTCTTCTATGTTCTAATTTATTCACTCAATTCATATTCGATTAAATCAATAATATCCAACTCCACGATCTTCTGACATCAAATAATTTTTTAAAAATTCTTTGAAAGATAATGAAGGTCTTAAACACTGCATAAAAAAACCAATAAAAGCCATTACCCTTAATAGTATACTCTTATTAGCAAATTGATTTGCCAGTAACACTCTTGAGACTTTTGGATATTTTATGATAAACGGAAACGCATCTTGTATACGCAACAATTGTGCTTGTCTTTCGTGTTCGTAATTTAATACTCCATAAATTCTATTTGGCCTTATCTGTGATTGACACATTTTTTTAGTAATTCTCTCCAAGTTTGTGCCATTGTAAACCTGGGTTAACGAACCCCAGGCAAGCATGGGTTTGATCTTTGTGTTAATTTCGATTGTTTTAAGAATATCTTGAAACGATTCACCCGGCGAACCAAGCATGTTGAAAGTAACAAAAGGTATTTGGCTCCTTTTCAACGCTTTTACAGCCCTAAAAATTTGTTTTTCAGAAATACCTTTTTTCAAAATATTATTCCTGATGTAGGATGATCCGCTCTCAATGCTAAATCCAACCTCAATACAATTGCTTTTCCTTAGCTCACATGAAATCTCCTCGTTAACCTCTGAAGGGTGAGCGAAACATACAAAAGGGAGAGCTATTCGTTCTCTGTAGAGTTTTAAAAATTTTCTTGCCCATTGGATATCACTAAGGAAAGTGGAATCAAATAGTCGTATGATTTTTATCGATCTATTTCTTTCTGCTAATGTTATTTCAATTTCCTTTACGGAAGATTGTGGAGAACGTCTCCTAACAATAAAGGGCTTATTCCCGTATGCTTTTTGTATTACATGGTTAAAACAAAAAGAACAATTAAACTTACATCCACGCATAAAAGTGAATATACTGGTCGTGCTATTAGTAATCTGGCGATATCTCCTATATATATTATGATCAGGAATTCCTAAACTATCAAGATCTTCAAACATCGGAACAACCTGATTATAAAAAATTCTCTTGGATTTCTTATAAACTAGGTTAGGAATTGAATCATAGCTGTTACCTGTTCCCTTTTTATCTTTCAGATCAAGCAATTTATATAAACATAGCTCCCCTTCTCCTATGCATACAAAATCAACAGCAGGGTTGTATATAACATCTTGGTTGCCCGTAACCATGGCTCCACCAAAAATTATTTCAATTCCTTCCTTTTTTAATTTTTCAGAACACGTTATGCACCAATCTATATCATAAGCTGTCGGTGAAAAGCCTATCAATTTCGGCTTGTGTAACATTATGGCCTTGACAATATCTTTTTCCCCTCGTGCGACAACAACCTGCGCTTTATGCCCGTTCTGCCTTATAAATGATGACAGAGCCATAAAGGCTGGATATTCACGAAAAATATTTTGGACAAAAACAATAACTGCCATTTTTTGGATTTACCTAAAAACTTTTTGTGTTTCGAGAAATTCTTTTTTACCGTACCCATCGAAATGATATCATCATGACTGCCATGGAAAATGATTACCGGTGCATGAACACTTAATTCCATATTTCCTTGCAATCATGACAGTAGGACGGTAAGTTGTTTTTATTTAAAATATCTCTTGTATTTACAAACAAACTGCCCTGCCAAATATCAACAATAGTTCTATCCTGAACAAATTCTCCCATGCCCCATTTCATGGAACAGCAGGGTGTTACCAATCCATTTGCATGCACTACAATGTTATCAAACGGATAGTGACATTTTCCTCGGAGAACTTGATCCCGACCGCTCGTCATAGCGCAGATATCCTCGATGTTGGTTCTAACGGAATACTTGTGTTCTAAATCCAGCAATGGTTCCACATCCAAAGAACACATTGTTTCCAAGTCTTTTCTCAAAATGAAATTTATTTTTTCCACACCATTACGTTCCGCAAATGCCATCAAGCCGGAAATATGCAGTAAACTTTCCCTATCTAATACCGCATAGATCTGAAGCTTTGGATAAATTAAATTCCTTTCCCTTTTAATTGTATTGATGCTACTGATCGCATCTACCAATAAAAGAAATATACCTTCTTTTCCTCTTCTTTTTTCCAAAACATCGGGTGCTGCACAATCCATACTTATTGATATAGTGTTTAAACCAATTTTTAATAGCTTATCAATGTATCCTTTCAAAAGTGTACCATTGGTAATTAATTCCACAGAAGCATGTCTATTAATCATTGTCTCAATTAATGCAAACGTAAGTTCCGGCCTGCAGAGCGGTTCCCCACCACCTGAGATCTTAAAATGCCGTACGCCCAGTTGAATGGCTTCCTCTATGATTTTAAGCGCTCTTTGCGTAGAGATATGTGTTTGATATATAAAATCTTTAACTTTAATCTGCTCAGCATTGAGCAAATGAGATATCTGCTCAACCTGTATATTTAAAGCAGCCGCAGCATCACCAATGGTTTCATATTGTTCCAGCATGCGAAGGCTGCAATACCGACACCTTAGATTGCATACAAGGGTCGGATGAATTTCAAGACAACCGGGTGATGGGTTCGCAGCTATGTCCTTAACTCTCATCTTGATGTTGCCTCATCTCAGCAGAATTGTTATCATTATAAAAATTCGGATATGAAACTGTCTTGCTTTATAGTTTTCTGCCATATGATTAAAACTGATTACCATCGCGTTTTTCCATATAAATACGATCATACCCTTTATACAGCTCAAGATTTAGCAACTCTGGAAAATTATGGTAAGTCATCTCAAGAATGCGCTCTATTTTACAGCCTTCATTCTCGTAGATGGGAACCAGTGTCCACCCCATATTTATTTTTTCGTTTTGTGGATATATTTTCCGTTCAAACCAATTAAAGTCAACATCCAACCTGCCATCCTTTCTTGCAATTTTCTCAAGACTCGATCCAGGATAGATGTCCGTAAACATACTGACTGGAACAAATTTGCCACATGAAGTGTCATACAAATCCTTTGCGAAATTAATCGTCATCCTTACATCTGCTTCTGTTTCGTTAGGATGGCCAAACATAAAATAGCCTTTCACGATAAGTCCCATATCCACAGATGTTAATACCTTCTCCCGCACTTCATCAAGACGGATTCCCTTGCTGATACCATTAAGGACTTTCTGGCTGCCGCTTTCGATTCCAAACTGAATACATTGCAGCCCTGCCCGGGTCATTAATTCCAATAGTGAAGTATCTACGAGATTAACTCTTGTAGAGCAAAAAAACTTAATATCAATCCTTTTCTCGATAAGCTTTTTGCAGAATTCCGCCGTATAGACATGGTTCAGAGTAAAACTCGGATCGATCATTATAAAATGTGTTATCTTGTATTTATCCTTCAGATAGGCGATCTCGGAGACAACATAGTCCAAAGACCTGAACGCAACTGAGTTCCAATATTTAACGTTCGCACAAAAATAACAGTTATAGGGGCAGCCCCGGCTTAAAAAATAGGTCAATGTTCTACCCTGTTCGATATTTTTACTATGGGATTTACTATATAGAAACAACAATTCATCGTAAGTTGAATACGCTGATATATCAAAGAGTTCAAAGGGAAGTTGTGGTGGATCAACAGGCTGGTTATCGGCACATTGCGGAATGGACCTAATCCGGCCATTGTGTCTTAACGTCAAACCTCGAATGGGTTCTTCAAAGCTTTCTTTTTCCATTGCCGCACACAACTCTGCCAAAGGTTTTTCTGCCGGACCGCTTATCACAAAATCCACAAATGAATACTGTTGCAACGTCTCAACAGGCATATGTGAATAATGATGCCCTCCAAAAAGAATCCATCGCACTCCATCTTTTTTTAACCACCGAGCCAAATCCACAGCTTCGAACCGTGAGTATGAAGTAGAATTTATCGCAACAAGATCGACCGGATGTTTCTGGCACCATGCATACACTTGCTTTATGTCGAGCTTATCTCTCTCAGCGTCAAGTATGCATGTCTGAAACCCTTTCTCTTGTATGGCATGGGCGATCAGGGCAATTCCAAGAGGCAAACTTTTAACTTTGGATCCTTGGTATGATAAATTGATCAAAGCGATTTTCAATGGAACCTCTCATCTAATGAATTAATTCAAGCTTAAAAGCATCGTCTTCAAGGTGACACGACATTTGTTGGTCATGATTACCTGGTTCAAGTTCCATACTTTTAAAGCACCCTTTACCAAAATGAATAATCAGGTTGGCACAACCAGGTAACAAGGTCATGCCGATGGAAACTCCGGTAAAAGCATACCCGATTGCTTCGACCAATAATCCAATATCGGCATTCTCTGGAAACCCGGATAGCATAACATTATCTATTGGGCTTGCAACTTTTCTAAAAACAGCCGCATATCTGCTATGCGCCTCAAGAATGATTTGCCATTTTTCTATTTTCGCCCTATCATGAAACACAAACTGTGGGATGCCCTCAGACTTCCAGTCCCACTTATTTGATATTCTCTTCTCTTCAAGCGCTCTAACATACCACCTGGACCCCGGATATAATTTCAGATCCTGAATCTCTCCCATAGCATCCGGTGAGGCATGGTAAAATATCTGGCAAGTCTCTCGAATGGTATGATCATTCTCTCCAGGGCTGCCCAAAATAAGGTTGGCACAAACACCAATGTCAAACCGCTGATAGGTATTGATGACCTCTGAAAAGCCATTGAGATTTACATATTTGTTCATATCCCGCAATACAGCCGGCGATCCCGACTCCAGCCCCAGATTCATCTGCACCAGGCCAGCCTCGGCCATTAATTTTATAATTGACAGATCTCTATGATGCACCTGGGTTTGAGCGGTCCATTTAAAACCATATTTGTTTTCTATTATTGTACGGCATATAGTTTCAGTGTGGCTAAGGTCTGCTAAAAACGTCGAATCGTAAAAAATCAGGTTGGAAATATCATTAACTGCATACCACTCCAGCAAATCGAACACATATTTTGGGCTGTGTTTGTAGTAGCCTTTGGATATTTCAAAAGTGCAGAAAGAACAGCGACCGATACAACCACGGCTGGTTATAATACCGGCGGCCTGACAGCCTGGATAGTATTGGTTGCGTCTCAAATATTGCTCTAAAATTTTTGGATGTTGCGGAAACAACCTTTTGGCATACTCTACCATAGGAAAACAGATATGATCTTTATTAAGCCATTCAAGATCAAGTTCCACTACCCGTAAATCTTTGTTCACGGATAGCCCGTGAGAGATATGATCACCGGCTTCATTCTTGTAAGCGACACCGGGATAGTCTCTATCAAAACTTTGAATTGCAATGCTTTGAATCAGGTTAAGCATGGGGACTTCACCGTCTCCAAGGACAACTGCATATATGAAGGGAAACTCAGCGAGCACGGATTCCCATTCATGGGTCGCATGGTGCCCGCCAACAATGATTTTCGCCCCTGGGTTTGCCTTAAATATTGCACTAGATAAGATATCCACTGCGAGTACCGATTCCGAGTACATAGCAATACCATACACATCAAAACCGCCGACATTCAATGAGCTCGAATTTATCGCAAAGTTGCAATCAGATAAGTCGAGAATTTGAGCTTCATATCCATGCTTGTGTAGAAAACTGGCCAGATAAACCAGACCTAAACCGGCATAAGAACACTTTACCGAGCTGAATCCATGCTCAGCGGTTATATTTGGAGGCATTATTAATGCAATTTTTAAGCCATTACTGTCCATACAAATGCACACCTAAGCCAGTCATTTTAAAATCCCTGTGTATCTCAGCCTGACATAATGATGGTACGCCTTATTGGTAAAGCCATTGACATGGGCAATTTTATAGGCAGCAACATCATCATAAAAACTAACCCTTTCTTCCTCTTCCATAGATTCTGAAAGCAACTCATGGACATCTTTTGTTAAAACGGGTTTGCATTCCAACAACTCACTACAATATCGTAATCCGTTCTCCAATTCATCCAAACCATTTTTAACGGACAGGTCGAGTGCTTCCGTCAAAGCCTCCCGCCAACTCGGCACTTGATCCAATAAGTGGTTGTAGATAAATATATTTTCAGTTGTATTATCAGCACCAAGAATAGGGTAGATTTTTTGGTTCAGCGCTACACCTGCCCAAAAATCGACCATCTCATGGACCTGTTCAATATTTGTTTTCATTACCAAATTTTGAATATTGATAGACCACCCACCTGCTTTTTGATCCGCAATGCGTACTGCCGACTCGATGTTTTGTACCAGCTGGCTCCAATTTCCGCCGACTCTTATCTTTTCATAGATCTCTTGGGAACCCGCATCAACACTGAAGTTAAGCTTTAACCACTGAATGCGCTTTAAAATATCCTCATATAGATGAAACCGCTGGCCATTGGTATTCAATGTAATATAGTGGTTTCTTTCCTCCGTTGATGCTTTTTTTAAATAGTCCAATATTTCCGGAACCAGAAGTGGTTCTCCGCCCTGCAGAATGATCTCTTCCATCTCTGGTTCGAACTCGTCCAATCGTTGCACCAGCCCGGGCATCACCGCAGGTGTTCCTTTGGCCTCAAGATACACATGTTTCTGATTACACATGACGCAATTTAAGTTGCATTGGTATGACGGCTGGATAAACAGCATAGAAGGCCGACTATCAAGACATGTACGGCCGGTTTGGTACTCTTCCTCCTGAATCCTTCGGTTTTTTGCCTGTATTGTGGTCAATGAAAGTTCACTTTTGGGGAATTCAAATAGGAATCGATTAAACGTATACCAAAATGCGCAAGTCGCACACCCGGCTTCAATATATTTACCTTCAGTGATCAAGGAACGAAAACGTACAGCATTGTCACTGTTCCATATATCTTCAAACGAATGCCTTGAAATGTTTCCAATCACAGATCTATTGCTGCAGCACATTGAAATGTCACCATCGCTCATAATACGGAACATACGCCACGGCAACCAACATCGCTTGGAACTATTCTTTATCATTTTGATTCAATACCCATTTGTATTTCTTTATTATCTCGAACATATTATGATTATCGAATCTGAATTTTTCGAACTACAATAATAATTGGTGCGAGAACGAACCGGACCATCCACTTAATTAATGAAAGCCTTTGAACAATAATTGCGATTGGAGGACTGATCAGATAATATACAGATACAAAAAAGCGGCCAAACCCATACCTAATGAGATGTTCATCACGGAAGCTGGATAAAGCCTTAACTTCTTCAGCAAAAGCAGAGTTAAAAGCAGCTGTTGCAACAAAACAACCACCTGATTCTGATCGTTTTTCCGCTATATGTTGTTTTATTTTTCTAGCCGCGCCGTAATTTGGCAAGATGGCAATTGCCCTGTCTATGTCCTTTTCAGCTCTTCTGTAATTATCCTTATCAATCGATTCCCTAACTGCATAATAAAACCCTCTTAAGTAGTAAATCTGTGCCCTCACATTATCGCTTAAGTTCAATTCTTCTTCCCATGCGACTGCCTCTCTACAAAGATTTTCAGCCTTATTCATCAAGCCAATTATTTTATCTTTGTGGCCTCCTTCTTTATGGAGTATTTCACCCATTAAAACGTACGCCTTTATTCCATTGGGATATTCAGATAGGCATGTTTTCATAATGCTTTTAGCATTAGCAATGTCGTCCTTTTTTTTAAAAGCAATGGCTGCTAAATTTAAGTAATTTTCATATTTGTCAATATCTGCATCTACCATGATTTCAAATCCTCCATAGATTTGATAAAACTCATTTAATGTTTAAATGGCCATACTCTTGGTGGATCTATCGCAATTAACCTTTCTGCTGTTTCTCTATTAGCTGCCAGGTTTTCTCTCGAATAATTCCTCTTGTACCGATATATGCCAAAGAATTCCGATTGCAGCCGGAACAAAGATTATCCCAATCTTTATCTCCTGATCGCAAACTTTTGAAACGCTTTCCATTCCATATTTCTTTAAAAGGTTTGCAGGTTATGTTTCCCATGTTCCCAAACCTGTGGCTGCACGTGTAAACGTCCCCATTGTATTTAAATAACACCGTATTAAAGGGTGCAGTACACTTTTCTATCGCCACCAGCTTCCAGGCTTTATCAAGAGTTATGGAATTGAGATAATCTGTAGGCAGCACCATATCAATGCCGGCTGATGCGCATATCGAAAGACATTTATTAATATCAAGGGTCGCAACGTTATGGGGAGCTATCCATTCCGCTCCCGTCAATGGATCCACTTCTGATATGCTAAGAAGTCGACATTCGTTGGCCACGGCAAACCTTGCTATGTCGGCCATCTTATCTGCATTGTATTTATGCAAGGTTACCAGCAGTCTGGCTCGGTTTTTCTTACTAAAAACCCGATTCCACCTTTTGATGTTTTCAACAACAGCATCGTATGAATTTCCCTTTCTCAACTGCTCAAACAGCCTTTTATCTGCGGCATCGAATGAAATATACAGGTCCATGTCTAAATCAGCCATAGACTTCATCAAACCGGCATCCATAGATTTTCCGTTGCTTATCAGTTTATACTTGATGTCAGGAAAATGGCGTCGGTTATAATCCAAAATATTGCGGATATCCGGGTATATCGTTGGTTCCCCAAAGCCGCGAAGATCAACAAGTTCAGCAGTATTGAACAGTTTTTGAGCAATGTGCTCATAAATCGATCTTTTCATATCCGCATTTTCATGATCTATTTCCATGAATCCCGGTTGACTTCGATAGCACATAAGACAAGCGCAATTGCACCTTTGGGTCAGTTCAACGTATATCAGCAGCGGGTTACTCGCTAAAACCGTTTTTCCTTCGCCCATCTCTTTTATATTGAGCCCGCGATTATCCATCTTATCCCTTAACTAAACTGTTACGCAGAAAAAACCTGATGAGCGCAAAAACATTTTTTACCTGCCATAATATATAATTCCACTTAAGGAAGATAGTAAGGGCTAAGAACACCCAACCAATTGGTTCGGAAATTGAATATGCCAGCAAAAAAACTATCGGTAATATTAAAAATATAAAATTGGCTCCCGGTGCATAATCATAAGAAAACAAGCTAACCTTACCAAAATAACGATGCCACAACAATGCATATACCGGCATCCCAATCCAATATACTGCAAGGGGCAAAAAACAGGCTGAACCAACAAAATATAACGTCAATACAAGACCAAGGCCAATTTCTAATGGAAATACAATGTATGACATGATGCGTTTCATATTTACGGCTGATTTGGTGACAGCGTATGTTCTGATGCCGGTTTCAATATCATTTTTCAGATCCAATATTTGATGTATTATAATCCAGCGCAGACCATTGACGGTCAATAAAGCCAGGTACAATAGCACACTGATTTCAATTGTTCTCATCCCTGCGATTAACACCATTGCGGGCAAGGTACGCTGCCCGACTGCCGCCACCATCAAACCGGTGAAGCCGCGCTCTTTGAATCGTAAAGGCGGCAGCGAATACCCAAGCATGCTGAAGTAGGACAATACGCAGAATATGATAAAAAGTCTCAAATGGTAGGAATAAATAAAGTAAATCGAAGAAATATTTGTTATCATCAGAATCAAACCGATTAAAAAGATATTTATGGGCGACAAATCATGAACACCACGCACCTTGCCTGCTTGCCTATCTGCAGCCATGTCACTGAGGTCGTTGATAAAATATCCAAAAGCAAGATAGCTCGCCACAAAGAAAAATGATGCAATGACCTTTTGCAGGTCCAGGTATCCGTCGCCCGCCTGTCGATAGATAAAATAGACGATGATGCACTCAATTAATTTAGTACTTCCCCATTCGGAGAAACGCACTGTCTGAAGCAATCGATTTATCATAGCTTATACAAACGTAGCCTTTACGCTCATCTCCGGGCAGATATCACACATGGACACCTTGCCGTCCGTATATTTTTCCTTAAATTCCTGATCGTTCCATTCTGTAAAAATGTTGCCGAAGGTATATTCGCCTTCGTAATCATAGCAGCACGGCACAATTGTAAAATCCCATAAAATAACGCGAATATTGCTAAGAAAACCGCAATGCACACCCGATTTTGTTGGTATCGAGACGTTTCCACGATCATTTAAAACATAACGCGTGAGGCATTGATTTTTAGGTAGATATTTACTTGCTTTTCCTTGCGTAATTTCCCCAATGCACAAAGTCTTCAAAGAGAATGCATCACTACCCACATTATCCAGGACCCATTGCCGGACCGTCTCGATCTCGCCCTCGTTATAACGGGTTGCGATGCATTGAACATTGAGGGATGTATCGTGGCCTGATGAACTACATAGATCGGCCAGTTGTACAACCCGTGATTTAACCTTGGCTATTGAGATATTGTTACCTCTTATCGGCCTGACCGCTTCATCGGACAGGCCGTCCATGGAGATAGTAAGGATATCCAGGCCAGCTTCGATCAAAGGCCGATAAGATTCATAGGATGCAGTACCGTTGCTTTGGATTTCAATGGTGTTGTCTCTTTTTTTTGCGGCTGCAACCATCTGGCTAAGTCCTTCATGGAGCAGGGGTTCGCCCCAGCCCCAGAGCCAAATCCTGCGGTTATTGATTCGTTCTATTTCCATTGCCTTCTCAAAAAGCGCTGGGTCCATAAAGCCGGCAGGTCGACGGCATGATTTGTTTCCGGTAGGGCATAACGGACAATTCAGATTGCACTGATTGGTCGGTTCGAACATATAAATATCAAAACCTTGCTTATGACGGCATTTCATTGTCACATCAACCTCAAGGGTTCATGGTAAATCAGAAAACAATTCCGGCACGCTTTTTTTTGGGCTTTGGATCGCCAGTGGTTGGCATCTCTGCCTTGCCAAACGCGCTTCCATTCAGCTTCGGAAGCATCTCCTATTTCCTCGGAAGCACAACAGGCCTTCACCATTAGGTCCGGGGTTATCACGAGTTCGGCAAATGGAATTAAGCAGTCCATTTGCTTTGGAAATTTTTTCGTCAGTGCAAACTCACAACAAGCTTCCAGATAGTCGTAGTCGTTATGCACTGGGGCTCCTCGTTTCTTACAAGCTTTTATAAGATCAATTGCCGATCTGAGTTCAGTCGCGGCGGGCATCAGATCTTCTCTTCCCTTGAACGGATTAAAAATCTGAAATTGCACCGGCACATCGTGCCTGGAACAAAAATCAATGACCGGCCTGAGTGCGTGAACGTTCATTTTTGTTATGACCGTATTTATACCTATCCAATAGCTCTCTCGCCGGCGTGCGGTGATGATCATCTCCAGCACGTTTTCCAACATGCCGGGAAGCGTATTGCAAAGCTGGGAATACAACATCGTATCAATTGTATCTACTGATACGGTTAATGCATCCAGACCGATATCCGCATATTCTTCCAGTTTTGCTTCAGTCAATCCTATCCCGTTGGTAACAATTCCCTTTTTGAATCCCAGTTCAGTTGCTTTTTTAACAAGACAGTTAAGATCAGGATACAATAGGGGTTCACCGCCGCTGAAACTGATTCTGCGGATACCACTGCCTGTCAATTCTTCAAGCAATGCAGACCATTCTTTTAAAGATCGTCTTGTGGCTTGGTTGTTATTGGCCTGGAAAGGACAGTAAATACAACCTAAATTACAATCATAGGTAAGCATGAGTGAAGCAATTAGAGGTGAATGCGTCCATCGCAACCCATCGTAATTGTTGCATTGTGATAGAAAGCCTTCACAAGCCTTCACATCATTGAATATGCTGTTCCAAAATGACATTATTTCCCTAACAAACTTCGTTTGACGATCGGATTACACGTTTTAACATCTTGCTCGGATCGCCATGCCCTCGGTACTTGTGACATCCAATGCAATAAGCAAATGGCGGCAATCCCTTCAAGGATCTTTTTCTTGCCATTCTCATTTCGGGTGAATTCCAGGCATTCCGAGGATCTATTTTAGAGATCTTACCTATTGGATTATGAAAATATTCGCAGCAAGGATAAAATTCTTCCTGATGATCTATAAAAAGCGATTCCCAAATAGCATGACAGCTTACACTCAGCTTTTGCGCATTAACCATCTTAGAAGATTGTCCATTTCTTGTGTAATAAGGATATTCAAGATAAATACCTGCTTTGAGCGCTTGTTTTCTAACGCCGTCTAAAAATCCCAGCAAAGTATAATTGGCGGACAGAACTTCTTTTTCCATTTCAGGTGTGTAAGGCACAAGTGGATCACAATGAATCAGGTCAACCTTTATGCCATCCTTACTCAACCTTTTGACCAGAACTGGCAGCTCTTGGTAGTTTCTTTTCATCAGAACCCAATTTATAGCAAGAATCGGCAACCCTTTTCGACTAACAACTTTATTTTTATATATATCACAAATCGTACAGTACAGATCCTCAAATGCATCTCTTCCTCGAATATACTGATATGTTTCAGGAGTTGCCGCATCTAAGGAAACCGTTAACATCGATGAGATGGAACATAGCTTTCTGACAGCATCGTCATTGAGCAATGTGCCGTTTGTTACCATAGCCAGTTTACAACCATTACGGCTTACTGCCTCGGCAATGTTCCAAAATTCTGGTGCCAGCATCGGCTCACCAAGCCCGGAAAAACGCACTACCTTAACTCCAAGTCTTTCGATGGCCTTGCCGATCCCACCAAGATCGAGTTGAGAATGATTATTCTGTGTATATACTCTTTTTGGGCACATTAGGCAGCTCAAATTGCATTGTGTCGATATTTCGAGGTTCAGTTCAATGGGCATCAGTGCATAGCCTGAAAAACATTTCGAAACCAATTGGGAAATTTTTAAATATGCTTGCCTTCCTGTACGCATAAACAAAGAACCGCGCTTGTTTCTATCGTTCAGCAAACACAAAAAATTAATCCAATCGGCTTTTGTCCCTAACCTTGTCATGAGACACTTTTCCTTGATCGTATGCGTGTCATGCTTTCCACATCAGAGTGGCAAAGTATCCAGCATTTTGGGCAGTGCAGCTTGCGCATCTTTTGGCGAACTTCGTGGAACTTATCAGAATACCAGATATCCTCAAGGCTTGTTTCTCGAAGATTGCCCACCGGCGGCATATTCCAGCACGGCATGACGTTAAGCGCCCAATCGATGTTAACACCCAGGTATCCGGACAGACATTTAAAATCCGCCGGCAATGATCTTGACTGCATAAACGGTAAAATGCCGTCAATGTAGCCCATTGATGTTGCGACCAGCTTCCCTGAACTTTTTAAACTCTTTATAAGTTGAATTGCTTCCCGAAATTGATCCTCATTTTCTTCTGAGGGCATCAGTTCTTTTAAAACATGGGCTGGATGGCTCGAATAGGACTGAAAAGCCACATAAACACCATTATCGCTGGCGGTATTGATCAATGCTGCATATGCAGATAGATTTTTTGCCGTGACTACAACATTAATACCTGCATACAAGTCTGGATAACATCGCTTGAATTCAAATAACACTTCAAGCGCTTGGGATGCGTATTTGAATGGCACCCCCCGTGTCGCGGTATAATCAGATGCCTCTAAGCTGTCGACGGATACGATAACGCCTTTTACTCCACTCTCTAAAAGCGACCGCATCCGATCATTTGATAGCAGTAAACCGTTGGTGATCACTTGTGTGAAAATGCCGTCATCGTCGGCAGCCTTTATAATCCGTTCAAGATCGGCGGACATCAAAGGTTCACCGCCGCTAAATACCAGTTCAGTAATCCCAATGTTTGACAACTGGCTTACAACATCCAACCATTCTGCTGCTGTGGCATGGCCTTTGTTGTTATTCTTCCAGGCATCACAATAGACGCACCGGGAATTACAGCAATTGATCACCGAAATCACTGCAGTCAGGGGTTTGACAAATGGAAGATCTGTTTTAAAAGACACTTTTATAGCCGAATGAAAGTAATGGTCGCTGATCCATTCCATCAATCCATCGCGCCGGCTCATTTTTTTTAATAATTTGCTTGCCACAGCAATGCCTGACATCATTATTCTATCCCACGTGGTCATCACAGAAATGACATACAAGACCGTCGGTATTCCCCCGATTCAATGCAGTCCTGAGCTGCCGATATCCATGGTTGTTGAATATTTCGTAAATTTTATCGGTTGCAAGATTGCCTAGCTTATATCGATGATTTCCCATTGAATAGCAGCACGGCATCACCTCGCCATCTACATCTACCGCCAAACCTGTCCAAGGCCACATGCATTTTGCGGCGCTAATACCCCTGTCGGTAACAATCGTTTCCATATCAGCTATAGGCACCTCTATCTCTATGGGAAAGCCGACAGCTTTGGCATGGTTTTTTACACCGGCAACCGCCTTGCGTAATTCCTTATGGTCGGGGACGTTGGGATCATCTTCACAAATTTGTTTGTAAGCACTTAAAACCAATGTATCGACACCGACGTATTTAGCAGTGTCTACCAAACGGTTCAATTCACCAAGGTTGGTTGACATTACTACAGCCAGTATACGCAACCGGGGTCTATTGATTCGCCTCCTTTCCACCATTCGGGAAATATTTTGTACCACCTGCGCGTATCTGTCAGCACCATGAATCTTTAAGTATTTTTCCGGGCTTGCCGCTGACATGGATATCGTAACCGCATGCACGGCGGCTTTGGTGATCGATTCAATCACATTGCCCTTTAAAAGGGTTCCGTTAGTTGTAAATTGAGTACTGATTCTCTTTCGGGTTAGTAGTTTAATAATATCGGTAAAGAACGGATGAACCAGCGGCTCGCCCACACCTTGAAGATCAATCCAGCGCAATTTTGGAATATTTTGCATTATTTTTTTAAAGATGGTCAAATCCATATGCCGACCGCTACGGCCTCTCCCCGCGTGGGAAGAATTCGCTGCACCGCAAAACCTGCAAGACATATTGCAACCGGTAGTAATTTCAGCCTTTAAAAACTCAGGATTATAAAACGAGTGCTTTGGACGCATACAAATATTGAAACCGAAACGTAATAAATTTGGCACCGAATGTTGTCCCTGCTCAAGAGATGCATTACGATATCGCCAAATAAATCCCCAGGTATGCTTGTTTATGTTTGGCTTCAAAAATGTATTTCCAAGGCTTCAGTTAATCCCGACAAAAATTTAATCTCTTTGGTAAACTTGCTTTACAGCAATGCGATAGCGTTCTGTAAAAAAGCCAATATGATACAATAGAGTCCATGCCAATGAATGAAGAGAGGCGGCATGTCCGTTTTTCAATCTTTCTTGAAAAAAAGAATTCAAAGACTCACCGGTGAAAAAACGCTTAACCAGATCCCGAATGAGGTTATCGTTCTCTCTCCCGGCATAGTGAACCCCCATGCAGTGGCCATTCCCCATGCGGTAACCGGCACGCAGGTCATGATAGATAGAGATGGGCGAATGGTAGATCACGGCCTCCGGCACAAACTTAAGGTCCACTCCTGCACGCTTTAATCGCCAGTCAAGTACAGCGTCCTCCGTAAAACGGATTCGTTCATCAAAAAAATAACCTCCGATAAATGCCGAAATCTCCTTCCTGAATGCCAATCCGGGGGTTAGAGCCCTTATCTGGCGGTCGTTGAATCTCTGGCGCGTTTCTGCCACAACTCGGCTGCCAACAACCGACGCATCATGCTTATAGATAATATGCGGCTTGACGACCAGGTTCTCATATAAAGTATTTTTAATTAAAGAAAGGCTCCCCGGCTTGAACCTGGCATCACTATCCATGATGAGCACCGAATTGCCCGTGCTCGCATTGATCCCCAGATTGCAGGAAATGGATAAATTGCCCTTTGGTGCTTTAATTAGCTTGGTTTGAGGGTATCTGTCCACAATTTCAATCGCAAGTGAAGTCTTGCCGGCGTATGGTACAACCACTTCACAATCATCATCTATACTATCGAGACAGTCGAATATTTTTTTATCTTGGTAGCATTTGATGATGATGGACAAATGTATCTTCACTAACAAATTCCCTAAACCGTTAACCGTAGCCTACAATAAGGTTGTATTAGATTTTTCATATGCATTAAGGGCCTCTATCCGGTCTAAGCAATTGGTACACTTACCGCAATGAGCTTCATTGGAATTATAACACGACCAAGTAAACTCAAAAGGGACACCAAGCTCATATCCTCTGGCAACAATATCAGATTTTGTCAGGAGATGAAAAGGGCTTCTCACAGTGATTTCCATACTGGTTTTCACGCCGATATTTATTGCCTTGGTGAGCGTCAATAAAAAATCGGGGCTTACATCCGGACATATGCGATCGGATTTGTGTGTGCACAACAGTATTTCGGGAATATCTTTGCTTTCGGCATAAGCGGCGGCAATGCTAATCATAATCCCATTGCGAAACGGCACATAGATGAGCTCACGGTTTTCGTATTCTAGGAACACATTTCCGTCTATCATTGCGATCGGCCCGAAATCTTTTAAAAATGGAAGATCGATAAAAGCGTGGTCTTTGACTCCTAATATCTCAGCCACCTTTTGGGCACACTCACGCTCTTTTTCGTATGTCGTCTGGCCGTAATTGAAAGTCATGCAGCTCAATTCATTTCCAGCTTTTACGCATTCAAAAGCCGCTACTGTGCTATCTAGACCACCACTTAGCAATAACAATTGTTTCTTCATTAGAATGTCCCCTATGCACTTTATATTTGTTTAGTAAAGCCAAAAACAGACGATCAGTGCCAGCCACTGCGCCCAAAGCCTTCTGCCGGCTTCATGCCACTCACCATAAATTTGGCCATCCCCATAGTTCATTCTTCTAAATATAATAGGTAAATATCTATTTAGAAGGCCTTCCCAAAGAGTACCAATTTCATTTGCCAATATATATGTCAACGCTATAAACCGCTCCAATAGTGTAGGTTTTCCATTCTCGCAGTAAAAAAGTATTGTTGCGAATCCTATCGTTAGCCCTAACCACACCAACGGAAGCGATAGAAAATGGAATGTCATTTTTACTGCGGATAAGAGAATGCTCAACGCCAATAGAAAACCGAAAGTTAGGGGAATACGCGGTAGGTCAATGGTTGTCCTATGCAAATGCTTGACGATCAGATAGTAATCAGCACGCCCCCAACCAAAAAAACGCTTCAGATTTCCTTTGTATGTATTCCATGTCGACGTAGAATGTCCGACCCGGGCAGCGGCATTGCACCTTATGGGATGATTCTTTGCGGTAATGCGCAGCCCCAGGTCCACGTCTTCTCCGCCAGGTCTATCTGGGAAGGTCGTGTCAAAACCACCGACACGCTCCAATTCGGATTTTCTAAAGGAAATGTTGGCGGTTGGTCCCCAGGACGTATGTGCAAACCGCCGGGCGAATTGAAACGGTCTGAAAAATGGAGTAAATTTAGTGGCCTTGAAAAACAGATTTTCAGGTCCAACAAAACTCAAATCTCCGAGGCAACCCGTACTACCGTTTTGCGAATACGCTTTCAAATGTTCTACGATTAAATCCTTTTCAGGCAAACAATCTGAATCTAAAAACAAAACAACGTCCCCCTTTGCGGCCATCCAGCCATGATTGCGTTTGGCCGCAACACTAGGAGTTTGAGATGAAATGAATCGATAACCGTATAAATTACATAGTTGTTTTATGCGTATTGCATCACCAGGGTCTGAATCATCCACCACAATAACCTCGCAGCCACCAGCATTTTCCACCGCCACTTGGAGCCCGGTGAACAGCGCTTCGCATTCCCTAACCCTGTTTTTTGTCGGTATTACAACGGAAACATCATGCATTAATTCAACCACTACCTGGCTATCATCCACAAGGCCCACCCTCCCAGAAAACATACCATCATCGTCCACTGTCGACGTACATTCACCGGCCACTCATCGACAAGCTGATAGAATGAAAACAACGTCTTGCGATAGATGAACCTCAAATCAAAATGTTTCATAAATTCCAATATCAAACCAGTCCGATAAATCAGCATGTAAATCCATGAAAATGGAATGAGTAGCCGTTGCCACCCCTTGGCTCTTTGATTTAGCACAGCTATATCTGCAAGTAAAAATGAGCCCAGTGCCAAGAAAACCACCCAGAATTTATCCAAACCTTCTGAAAAGCCTGCCTTTCCAAAATAAAGTGCCAATATTAAAGATAGCACCAGCATGGGTTTAGGAAGGTCGAAGTACTGCAGCTGCTTATGTTTATTAAAAACATGATAACCCATACGGCCCCATCTGAAAGCCCTTTCCTTGACAACTGAAAAACGCGCCCATGTCAGAGGCGCATGGACGACAACGGCCTTTGAGTTGCTTATGATAAGTCCACCTTTACTGGTGATGCGGTAGGTTAAATCCAAATCGTCTCCGCCTAAACGGAAAGGAAATTTTTCATCAAATCCACCTTCATCCCAGAACACCTTGCGCCTGACCGAAAAATTGCTTGTGGTACACCATTGTACCCGATCATATTTCTTCGCAAAGCTGAAGGCGTCGACCATCCCGGTTAGTTCAACAACTCGCCAGTGCAACCCGTTACGCTCCGCAAATTCCGTAATGCCGCATACACCGTCAGCCTTCGGGTGGTCTTGATAAACCTTTGCGTGTTCGGTCAATAAATTGGAAGTGGCAGAGCAATCCGAGTCAATAAATAACAATATCTGCCCATCGGCCATTTTTGCACCGAGGTTTCTTTTTTTTCTCACCGACTGAGGCCCACGCACATACTTGGATTGGTGATCACGACAAGAATCCTTGATTTTTTGCGCTTCACCTTCTTGTGAGCTGTCCACGATGATCATTTCAAACTGTCCCGAATAATTATATGCCGAAACGGTAAGCGAGGATATCATTTTCATCGTCAACTCGGCACGACCGTGGGTCGGTGTAATTGCTGTTATGGCTGGAGCTGTATCTGATTTTTTTTTATCCAACGCTTTAAGCTCACTATTTACATGCACCCGAAAGACTCCTTGCTGCCAGGTTGGCGTATCATTTCATAACTGGTCTTTCTACGAAAATAAGGCCAACGTGTTACCGGATTTGTTATAGTGATCAGCTAAGATTTCCTCAAAACTATAACAAGAGGAGGTCATATGAACATTGATGAACTAATTTCCCAGTTACAAGTGAAACCATTTGTCGCCATTTTTTTTAAGCCTCCTGCTGGCCCAAGGGTCGTATTGGCGCGGACTGTTCCTTTAATCTTTCCCATGAGATCAAGACCATGGGTCTTATAAGGGCCGTCATAATTGAATCCGATGAAAAGCTTTATCGTAACAAAAAAACCGTGCTACACTGCTATCTGTGAATCTAACGGGAATCCCTGTTTAAGGGAAAGCATAGAATTCAAGATGATTTGACATAGACAAAATAGACGTCTTGTTCCTTTACTATTTTCAATATGCCCTCTATGTAATTTGTACATCTGAATATCATTTGATCGCCAACAGGTTTATCTGGAGTTGCCATTGCTTTGCTGAGACATTCCAATACCAGCAAATGGTCTTTTGGTATATCTTTCTCAAATGCTTTTCCGATCACTGGGATGAGTGGTTCCGACGGAAGATCCGAACAACGTATATTACCGGCACTTACCCATTGGTTCGTATCTTGCCCCATATTGTCCTCCTTAGTGTTCATAAGAATTTCTTTTAATAAAAGTTCTTAAATATACATTTTTCTCTAACTGGATTTTGGATTGTATAAAGCTGTTTTTTAAAAATTGATCATAATCATGCTCAAACTCATATTTAGCATTAGGTACTTTAACATCACTCTCAAGCAATATAACGGCATAACGACTAACACGTGAAATTTCTCTTTCCACTAAACCATATTCGTTTGGGTGTATGTGATTCATCGTACGAACAGATATCAAACATGAGTAGCTCTCATCTCGAAATGGCAATAAGCGTATATCTCCTAAGGTTAAAGGGATTTTCTTTCCATCGATCTTTTGGTGTTTAGCCAGTGTCAACATTCTATAGCTGATGTCCATACCGATAACAAAAGGAACCTTTGCATATACTGGTGCCGTGCGGCCATAGCCAAACCCAATATCTAATATGGAACTCGGTTTCAATTTATCCAATACATTCTCAATAAACTTAAAGTCGCCTGTTTCATCTTTCCATCGGTTATAAATATCTATGGCCCTTAAATTCCATATTTTTTTTACATTAGTCTGGTAATTTTCTAATAGTTGCTTTAAATTCATAGCCGAGCTTCATCTCGCTTTTTGCATTTGGCATAGAACCTATTAGCCAGATTTATATAAACAAATACCGTGCTTTAAAGAATATTGTTGAAATATTCAATTGTCCTTTTAAGGCCAAGTTCCAAACCTGTTTTCGGTTTCCATTTCAGGTGCTTTTTAGCCAGTGAAATATCAGGTTTCCGTTGAATGGGGTCATCCTGTGGAAGTTCTTTATAAAAAATTTTGGATTTTGATCCTGTAAGCTCAATTATCTTGTGAGCAAGTTCTAATATGCTGAATTCCTCAGGATTACCTATATTCACAGGCCCAGTAAAACCTTTATCGCTGTTCATCATTTTTATCAAGCCATCTACCATATCATTAACATAACAAAATGATCTAGTTTGGGTACCTTCACCGTAAACGGTTATATCTTTTCCTTTAAGGGCCTGGATAATAAAATTGCTCACAACACGGCCATCGTTAGGATGCATTCTGGGCCCATATGTATTAAATATTCTTACTACTTTAATATCCAGATGGTGTTGCCTGTGATAATCAAAAAAAAGAGTTTCCGCACAACGTTTTCCTTCATCATAGCAGGATCTCAGCCCAATAGGATTAACATTGCCCCAGTAGTCTTCTTTTTGTGGATGAACCGAAGGATCACCATAAATCTCTGAAGTGGATGCCTGGAGTATTTTTGCATTGACTCTTTTTGCAAGTCCCAACATATTTATTGAACCATGGACGTTTACTTTAGTGGTCTGCACCGGATCGTTTTGATAATGAATTGGCGATGCCGGACAGGCAAGATTAAAGATTTCATCTACTTCTAAATAAAGGGGGAAGGTGATGTCGTGACGGATCAACTCGAAATATGGGTTTTCCATAAGATGTATAATGTTCCGCTTTGTGCCGGTGTAGAAATTGTCAACACAGGCAACATCATTACCATTTTTCAAAAGACGTTCACAAAGAAAAGACCCTAAAAATCCCGCTCCACCTGTTACAAGTATTCGTTTATAAAGATGCATTTTACTGTTTTTCATTATGCTTTCCTTAAAAAAAATCTCCTGATTCCTTCAGAGATGGGTTGTTCATTAACCCTACAACGTTACTTATGGTTCTTTGACAAGTTTTAAAATACGTTTTCGCCTATGCGACAAGTAGGCTCTGTGGTTTTGATTCTGTACCCAGACAATTTGCTCGATTAGCGTTTCAAGCGTGTGGCGCTTCATTGGCAGAATGACTCTGATCAGGATCCTAAGCTGCGGTAGCGTAATAGACGGTGCTTTTTTTCCCCAACCTGATTTTTAAGTGCCAGAGGAAGAAATGAGCCAGCATGCACGTTAGCATGTGGTGATGCCAGCCTGTAAATTTTCGTACCTCATAGTGGTCCATGCCCAACTCGGATTTGGTTTCCTCAAAGCACTGCTCAATTGCCCATCGCAGCCCGCTGAGCCACACGAGCGTTTTAAGCCGTGTACTGGCGGATGCGTTGCTGATGAAAAAGCTATATTGCGGCTCATCGTCAAGCGTTCTCCGAATCAGCAACCACACGGTTTTTTGCGGAAGCCCTGCCGCAGACAGAATGATCTGCCGACGGGTATACTCATAGACGATCGGCCCTTTGGTGCCTTCGGATACTTTCCGGCGGTACCAGAAATAGTCGTTGATATTTTCGGCCAACTCGTCCACAGAGATCGGTTTGCTGTCTGGGTCAACCAAGACGGTTTTGGTCCTGGTTTTTCCGCCCCAAAGGTACTGCTTGGTTATGGCCATTGGTTGCTTTAGCCAACACAATGTATCCTTGGGAACCGATACAAAATAGGTTTTGTCCGGTAAGGCTTCAACTGCCTCGATAAACTCCGGGCTGACACCGTATAAGCAGTCAGCCAACACATACTTGAAAGGCAACACATTTTCTTTAACAACCGCATCAAGCGTTTCCACAGCCAGTTGAGGCTTGGTGCGGAAAATAGTGTCTGCAGGCAGTTTGCACTTTATCCGACGTTTAAAATAGTCATCGGTAAACCACTTTTGGGGAATAAACAGCCGTTTGTCGACTAAAGCATATCCTTGCTCTGACACGTAGGCAGCAAAGACGCCAACCTGGCAGTTATCGACTTTTCCGGCAGTTCCGCAATATTGTCTGGCAACGCCTATAGAGTCATGGCCTTTTTTAATGAAGCCACTTTCATCAAAGATTAGTGCACCGTCCGGGCTACCGAGATCGTCATTTACAAGGTTACGATACTTAGCTATCATTTTATTGTCGTCCCAAGGTGCATCGCTTACGAAACGTTGCATGGCCCTGACGTTGCCGTCTTTCACAGCCAAGGCTATGGGTTCAATTGATTTACGTTCTATCGGGCTGAACTGGCCTGACATGTATTTAAAAAAGTGTTCCCTGGATTCATTGCGCTGAAAACAATCAGCGAACTGTTCGTGAAAGCCACTAAGTTCATTTATAAAGTCTTTGATATCGCCCTTGCCAAGATCAAATTTCGGTACTGAGTAAAGATGTTCGCCGCATCGAATGACTGGTAGCATGGTCTGCCTCCTTTTTTAGGGGTTGTATCGTAGTATAGCAGACCTTGTTATTAATATCAAGTTTTATTTATCATAAGTATCGTTGTAGGGTTAAATACGTTTCTTTTTAAATGAAATATTTTGACAGGATTTACAAGATATTCAGGATTGAACTTAATGCCTATGATAAAATATCTATTTTGGATAGATAGTCCAGTTTGCGAGTTTAAGCCCATCGATTCTTTTGAAATGTTTCACATTGTTGGTAACGAGGGTTAGATTTTTGGATAGGGCACAGGATGCAATTATTAAGTCAAAATCATCCAGTCTGGTACCATTTACTTCAAGCTGAGCCTTGAGCATTCCGAAGATTTCGGATGATTCCATGCCTATATGAATTATTTCAAGCGATTGCTCCAATGATTTTATTTTAGCTATGTTGCTTGTGACTTTCTGGGATTTGTATGCACCATAATAAAGCTCCATCAGTGTTACAGTACTCAGCATGATCGGATCGTTAAAGTGAAGAAGCAAGTTTTTTTGAACTGCATCTTTGCCTTTCATGCTGTAAATGACCGTATCGGTATCAAGTAAAAACATTAAAAGCCTTCTTTAAGTTTTTTGGAATTCTTCCTGGCTGTTTTTAGTTCACCAGCAATTTCTTCCGGCTCTCTTTCATCCTTCCATGATCCGAAAAGCTCTAATAAAGTCTGAGCTGGTGTTTTTATTGCCTGGGATTGTTTTCTTTTTGATAAATGTGATTTCATTAGGAAAAGAACCTGTTGACTTACAGAGCGATTTTCTGAAGCAGCCAAATTCTTTATCTGCGCATACAAAGCATTATCGATATTTTTTATTTGCAAATTGGCCATTGTATTTCCCCCTTTATCGTCATGAAAATATATGATAATATCATGAAGATGTCAAGGTTAATTTATATAGCTCCGCCTTGTAAGTTACAACGAATAAACTTATATAACTAACTAACTGATATGATATAATTAAACAACGATAAATACAGGATTGAAAACAACTTATTTTGCTTTCCAGATCAATACATGTGGCTTATTTTCAAGTTTTTGACTAAAGTCGTTAAACTCATCCTTGCTCAGCACCAGGGAACGGATTTTTCTTTTTATATATCGTTCAGTTTTTCTACTCAAATCGTTCAGATGATATTGGTCGATATTTCCTACAAGTAAAAGATCTATTATTCCAGTATCTTTACCTTCTGCATAATCATCAATCAGGTAGGCAAGTTCCAGGTCGCCAAGTCTGTTGACCATACTGTCGATGATACGGTCAATTCCCATGACTTTGCTAACCATTGATTTTAGTTCAGGAAACAGGGCGTGGTCAGTATTGGCCCTGTAAAAAACCTGTCTGCCGTTTTTTTGGGAGTTGAGAAGTTTTGTTTTAGTAAGCTGGTTAAGTTCTTCCCGGACGGAGTTAGTTGAAACATTGAACTCCTTGGCCAATTCTCTAAGATATGAACGGGTATCAGGATTAAAGAACAGGCGAGTAATTAATTTAATCCTGGTTTTTGAACCTATAATGCCTGTTAAAAGATTATCCAAAGCATACCTTTATAAGAGTAGTATACCTACTCATAATATAACATGAAAAGATAGTCAAGGATTTTTTTAACCGTTTACAGGTTCAAAAGTTCAGAGGTTCAAGGTTATCTTTCTTTCGTTGAACCCATAATATACGTCAATATACGTCCTGAAGCTCAATATTCGACATTTATTATTGAATCGATGCCATATAGAGCTCGTCTTGAACTTCGTCGCAAGATTGTTCAGGTTTGTGGTGAATCTACAACCCCTGAACCTTGAACTTTGAACCCGTGAACGGTTACGATATCTTTAATATCGGCAAAAAATGAATGTGCTTTAGTATTTAAAAAAAGAAAGTTAGCTGGATGTAGGCGTTGTTTGGAGCTTTATAGGAGTAATCGGTTCCTGGTAAGTTGAAACCGCCGAATTCGGTTTCTGAAGAGCCAAAATATATATTTCCTCCCAATGTGCATTGTATTTCTTCAGTTACATCCCATACAACACGAGGTTGAATTATTCCGGAAGGGTCGGCTATGTTGCTGATAACGGTTAAATAACCATTGAATAGGGGATGTAATTCTATCTGAATCCCGGTAGAAAGGTATTTTCTGCCTAAAACAAAAAGGTCCCCACGGGTTAGACGCTCGGTGATGGCC
>JBQVMC010000008.1:0-26927 GCA_052361145.1 Methanosarcinaceae archaeon | reverse complement strand
TTAACAACCACACCAATCTCCTGACGATGCTGTATTGTTCTACTCTTTATCCGTTCTTCTTCCGGAAGCCACGCCCAACCTCTCACAACCCACATATCCTTCTCGCGATATGCCCAGCTAATCGATATCTTACTTCTTCTCTTTTCATGGTCAATTGTTCCGAATATCCATTGTTTCGTTGAGGATGGTGCCGACCATTCCAAATATCGCCACTGGTTTTTAAGAACCGGTGAAACCGGAACAATTCCAATTTCAACAAGTTTGGATAATTTAGAAGCAGTCTTCGGATTACCTAACAAACGCTGCAACCCCCCGACCCGTATCCACCAATCATCACGTGATGGCTTAAAACGATATTTAAAGAATGTGAATTGGCGCAGGTCGGGTAAACCTGATAAATCTACCTTAGTGCATATTTTGGACCAATCCCTGGCATATTCCTGAATTTCATCGCGATTGGTAATTTCAAAAAAACCATATCCAAGTTGGGGTTTTGCACCTATCGCACCCCATTTTTCAAGAAAGATAAATAAAGATGCAATACGGCTTACAACATTCGGATCTCCCCGTATCTTGAGTGTGAAACTGCCCACCCTTCCTGCCGGTAGGAACCAGCCATGTGATCTGGATGGCGGACGGACATTGAGCATCTCATCGCCTCCCCATGCGGGTTTAGTAGTATCATGTATGATCCTCAGACTAAATCTCCTTTTCCATCCTGTCGCTCCGAATATCTGGCACGCGTCACATAACTCGGCAGTATGCAAAGCTTCATGTTCATTTTTTCCATCATTTTTTCCATTGTCATACTTACCCTTATCAAAGATACATCCACGCTCTGCCGGATCACACGCATCTCCTCCCAGCCCACGTACTATCGCCTCATACCACCAGCGCATACTTCCGATAATTCCTGTTTCATGAAGTATGCCACACTTCCCATTTACCCCACCTGTATATATCGGTGTCAGGGTTTTGATTTCAATGGACATAGATTTCATATACCAGTGTACCTCTTCGATTTTTTTATTACATTAAGATTGCATCATATTTAATTTTGCCGTGTTTTTTTCGGACTGAAGTGTAGAACATCCGGTAAATCAAACGATGTGTTGAGCCTTTTCAGTTTAGCGATTTATAGCGCCGATACAATCCGCCGCAGGCGGCGGATTTCACCGTTACCAATCCACTGCTCACTTCCCAAAACCACTAATCCACTGGTCATAATCACCAACATGCAATTCTAATTTTAATTATAATTGTAACTATCCAGCCATACATAAACGTCATCAACAGACTGAATTATCCACAAATTGATAATTGCATATATAATTGTAAAATGTTTTTGGGATCGATAGGTGCAGACTCAGTATCAAAAACTAAGCAATGTATCACAATTAACATAAATAAATAAATAAATAAATAAATAAATGAATAAATGAATTTTTGCTATCTTCATCCAGTATTGGAGATGGTTGAACAGTTACGATTAATTATATTAATAATCTCACCTGCGCCCGTATTTTCTGCACATTCTGATGAAATTCCCAACAGGAAACGTAGCCGGATGCGCATGCATATAACTTGCCATGGAATTATGTTCGAAAATACCGTCCATCCCGTTCTCTATTCCTTTCCCGCGCACCATTTCGTATGCAAACTTGCTGTCCCGTGCGCATTCCGTAAGTGAATAATGGAATTCGTGTCCCCGGATCGTACCACTGGTAAACGTCATGCCATCCCGCGCGCGTGCTTCGGTGTACCCGAGTGCCTGTAATCTGTTAGTCTGCCTGGTTTTTGCAGGAAACACGTCAGCCATGCGGTATGTCACATCTTTAATCTCGTATGTACTGCAAAGATACTGCAATCCACCGCATTCGCCATACATCGGCATGCCATCAGCCGCAAGTTGCTTGAGGGCGCGCGTGGTTTTTGACTTTTCGAGTTGGGCGATGTGGAGTTCGGGGTATCCACCTCCGAAATAGATACCATCAACATCAGGTAGTTCGCCTTTAAGTGGGCTAAAAAACTCAATTTGTGCACCGTGCTCCCTGATGGAATCGAACATGTCATGATAATAAAAACAAAAGGCACTGTCAAACGCTATGCCAATCTTCACATCCGGCTCGGCCGGGTTATCTGGCTGTTGCGTGTGATCGGGCGTGTGATAAGTGTTGGCGACTGATAGCACAGAATCAAGATCGATGTTTGCTTCAATAAATTCTGCAAGAGCCCTGATATCATATTCCTGCTCGGATGCCATGTGAAGTCCCAGGTGACGTGAAGGGACGGTGATATCCTTGTTTCTTGGCAGGGTTCCCAGTATTGGTATATCAATTAGTGCATCCCTTAAAAGGCGCGCATGACGTTCGCTTCCGACCTGATTTAGTATAACACCTGCAACATTGACCTGCCTGTCATATTCTAAGAATCCCTTTGCGATAGCGGCAGCACTTCGCGACATACCGTGAGCATTTATCACAAGTATCACGGGCACATCCAGTGTTTTCGCAACATGTGCAGAACTGGCAATTTCAGTGGAATCCACGCCGTCGAACAATCCCATAACACCTTCGATCACTGAGATATCCGCATCAACTTGTGTGCGCGCAAATGTCTTTTGCACATCATCAACTCCCATCATGTAGGTGTCAAGGTTTCGCGAAGGAGTACCGCAAATGGCTGTGTGGTGGGTAGGGTCAATATAGTCCGGTCCGACTTTGTAGGGCTGGACTTTATATTTACGGTTTGTAAGAGCTGCCATGATCCCCATGGCTACTGTGGTTTTCCCGACACCGCTGTGTGTTCCTGCTATGAGTATTGCTTTTGTCATATTGTTCACATTATTGGGATGAGCTGATAATAACGGGTGTACAGTTAGAGTAGAATAGTATTGAAGTTTTTGGTATTTCAAATAAGATTTATAAATTAATATCCTGTGTGTGTAAATGTTTCTATTTTTGTATTTGTGTTTGTATTTGTATTTGTATGTATTTGATCATCGATTATTAACGCCGTCGCAATCGCCTAATGAATGAGCGATTACTCGCTCTTTCTTATTCGGCGTAGTCTCACATTTAGCTTTCTTTAACATCAACATTGACATCAACTTCAAATTGAACAATCAAATTTACGCAGCTATCAAATACCATTTGGAATGGCCAAATAATAGAGGGTTACTTTTTTATTTCAACATCCTCTAATCTAAAGTAACGTACAACAAACTATGGGAGTGAGATAATATGAGCGTAGAAAACATAATAAAAGAAATTACTGGCGAACTTGAAAGATTGGTTACCACAAAAACCGTTATCGGAGAACCCGTGGAAGCCGCAGGAAAAACAATCATTCCTGTCACAAAGGTATCCTTTGGATTTGGAAGCGGTGGCGGAGAAGGAAAAGGCGACAAAGGTGAGAGCGGTTTTGGCGGCGGAGGCGGTGCGGGTGCGAAGATCGAACCCATTGCATTTATTATTGTTTCTGAAAACGAAGCGCGCCTGCTCACGGTCTCAGGCAAGGCCGATTTTGGCAAGATCATTGAATCTGTGCCGGAAGTTATTGATAAGATTATATCGGTTAAGAGCAAAATGGGGAAGAAAAAAGAGAAGCCAGAAGTGAGCGAAGAAGTGAAAGATGAAGAAGACAGCGAATAATAACCACATTTCCCTTCACTGTAAGACTTTAAATGTATGTTGCTTATTATTTATGCAGCGTTAGCCATTATTGTTTTGTTCATCGGGTTAATGGTATTTGCCGCATTTGACGTGACCATTGATGTGAAGGTAGAAAGGGGCAGGGTCAAAAAACATATCATGATCAAGTGGATGGGGCTGTCGTATAAACCGGGTAATAAACCGGGTAAAAGTGAAAAAGCGGCAAAAAAAGAAACACAGAAAACGAAGCCGAAGAAAGAAAATCCAGGGAAAAAAAAGGGTGACACTGGGATCTCAACCGGGATACGGCTTTTAAGTACCATACAAAAGCCGGTTATCAGGTTCATCGAAGATATACTTAGAACAGTCAGTATTAAAAAAATATCCTGTGACATGACCTATGGCTTTTCCGATCCTGCCGATACTGGTATCGTGACTGGTTTTTTGCACGCCGTAAAGGGTTTTTTTGCCGGAAGATGTAATGTATTTGATTTTCACATCAATCCACAATTTCAAGATGAGATGTTAGATATCCATGTTCTCACTATTATTCGTTTCAGGATAATTCTACTTATTTTTGCCCTATTGAGATTTATGGGCAACAGGAAAGTCTTAGGTGCATCATGGATGTATTTCAGGGAACGACGAATGTCAAAAACAAAGACATTTTGACTTACTTTGGTAAGATGGACGTAACAAAAAATGTAGATAGGGGGTACAGAGTCGCAAACAGGATTATTGTTCTCCCTGTGTCCTTATTATACTCTCTTATTTTTCTAACCGTTCCACAAAGACAAAAATACTACTACTAATAATAATAATAATAACAATAATAATAATAATAATAATAATAATAATAATAATAATAATAATTCAATTTAAATTAAAATTATAACTATGATTATAATCCTCACAACCGGTTACCAATATTTAATAAGATAAACAACGATACATAAACAGCATGATAAAAATAACGTCCTCATCCAGACTTCACCTTACACTAATCGACCTGAACGCCGGAATTGGCAGGGTTGACGGCGGTGTTGGAATCACACTTGATTCGCCTCACATGTGCATATCGGCTGAAAAAGCGGATCACGTAGAGATCACCGGTAAATCGCATCTTTCCAACAGGATGCAAACAGCAGCAGAAGCGGTTATACCGGATGGCGCGGGTGTCAGGATAACGATCGAAGAAGATATGCCGGATCATGTGGGACTTGGTTCTGGTACCCAGTCTGCATTAAGTGCTGCGACAGCTGTCAATGAACTATACGATCTTGGAAATAGTACAAGGGAACTTGCGATCGCGGTCGGTCGCGGTGGGACGTCCGGAATTGGTGTGGCATCCTTTGAGAATGGCGGATTCCTGGTGGATGGTGGACACAGGTTCAGCAACAAATGCGCATTCTCCCCTTCCGCTGCAAGCCATGCAGACCCTGCACCGATCCTTTTTAAGCATGATTTTCCTGATTGGGATATCATACTTGCACTTCCTGATGCAAAAGGTGCGCATGATATGCGGGAAGTTGATATATTCAAACAGGTATGCCCTATTCCACTTCGTGAGGTTCAGGATGTATCACATACTATCCTTATGCAGATGATGCCAGCGATAATGGAAGGCGATATAGAAAATTTCGGGTGTGCGGTGAATCATATACAGACCGTAGGGTTCAAAAGACGGGAAATTGAACTCCAGTCGCAAACTGTCAGGGACATCATTGAGTTCATGCAGGATAGTGGCACATACGGTGCAGGCATGAGTTCATTCGGGCCGGCAGTGTACGGGTTTATAGATAGTAAAGTACAGGGAAAACGTATAAAAAATGACGTGCAGGATATACTGGATGGAACTATTGGCGGCAGTGTTGTGATAACACGTGCGAACAACAGGGGTGCGACGATCACGAATACGGAGGCTTGATTTGAGAATTCTCACATGGTTTGGTATACTTACTCTTGATGACGTTGGCGAGGTGGTGGAGTGGGACCTGTTCCCAAAAGATAAGGATGCGCTTGCAGGTAGATTGGTTCAGCCAAAAGATACGGATATTGACATGCCACCGGCAGGCTTTAACCTTCGTGATGCTGCAATTGGATGTGATTTTGTTGCGTCGAATGACGAGTATGACAATCTTCTGCATGATGTGGGTATCCTTGCTGTGAAGTTCCGTATGTCAAGCGGTACGCCGGAGATGGGTGTCATCCAGGCTATTGAGGCGCTGGATGATATTAATGAGACTTCAAATACCCTATCCGAGCGGCTGGCTGAATGGTATGGGCTGTATTTCCCAGAAGTGAGTTTGTCATCCGAACCGCTCGCAAGATTTGTTGCGAAACACGGTTCAAGATCTAATATATCGCCTGGCGATGAACTATATGAAAAGGCGGCTTCTTCGATGGGGGCAGAGCTTACGGGTCTGAATGAGGAACTGGTCAGGGATTTTGCAGGGAACATCTGTATCATGTACGACACCCGTAGCCGGATCGAAGAGTATCTTGTGATAAACATGGAGTCTTCTGCACCAAACCTTACAAACATCGCTGGCGTGCTAATCGGTGCCCGCCTGGTGAGTATGGCTGGTGGACTTGAACACCTGGCGCGCTTTCCATCCGGCACGATTCAGGTAATTGGTGCGAACAGAGCACTTTTCAAGCACCTGCGCGGACGCGCGCCGTCTCCGAAACACGGGATCATATTCAATCATCCGCAGATAAAAAATGCCCTGTGGTGGCAGAGGGGGAAGATCGCACGTGCGCTCGCTGCAAAGATATCACTTGCAGTGCGCATGGATGTGTATTCCGGTAAACTGGATGAATCACTTAAGACAGGGCTTGGTGAGAAGATAGAGAGTATCAAGGCAGCCAACCCAAAACCACCAAATCGGGAAAAAAAAGGTGGCAGGGGAAAAGGAATGGGTAGTTATAATAACAAGAAAATGAACAAAAACAAAAAAACAGGGAGCAGGTAATAGATGTCACCGAAAGAAGTGTCAGCCGGCATTTTTGAAATCACAAAGAGGGGCGGCAAGCATCTTGCTACGAAAAACCTTGTGCCTGGTACAAGTGTGTATGGGGAAATACTCATTGAGATCAATGGCTGTGAGTATCGGATATGGAATCCGAAACGTAGCAAACTTGCTGCGATGGTAATTAAAAAGTTTAACATTCCGATCGCACAGAATTCAAAGGTGTTGTACCTGGGCGCGGCATCCGGTACGACCGTAAGCCATGTTTCGGATATCGTCCCGGACGGGATCGTGTATGCCGTAGAGTTCTCACCGCGCACAATGCGGGACCTGATCGGATTATGCGATATGCGTCCGAATATTGTCCCGATACTTGTTGATGCCAATCGACCGCAGTTATATGCGCATATTGTTGAAGAAGTGGATGTGATCTTCCAGGATGTTGCACAACAAAACCAGAGTGAGATCGCAGCAGTTAATGCGCAGCAGTTCCTGAAAAAAGACGGGCACCTGTTGCTTTCCATAAAAGCGCGAAGTATCGATACCGTTGCAAATCCAAAGAAGGTGTTCAAGGACGAGGTCAGGAAACTGGAGAACGGATTTGATGTCGGGTTTGAGGTTTTGAATAGCCGGGAGCTTGCTCCGTTCCATGAGGACCATCTTGGGATTTTGGCGCGGGTTAGGTGAGTTAGGCGTGTTGGGTGTGCCGTCGCAACATTTGATATTTCCAGTCAATAAAGCAAATAAGCGCTCATGGCATTTCAGGACAACATTAGCATGAAAATAATATTTTTCAGGTAAATACCAGATTCAAAATAGTTAAATAAACATCGCGTGTGTACAAAGCATGAACTCTCCCATAGTAACCCAAACACCAGGTAATCTCACCGATCCGTTCGGACGCACGGTGACAAGTCTCAGGGTATCCATAACGAACCGCTGCAATTATGATTGCATCTACTGCCATCACGAAGGTGATACAAACAGCAGGGGTGAGATGTCGGTAGGAACCATATCAAAGATCGTCCACGCTGCATCCGGTATGGGAGTAAATAAAGTAAAGTTTTCTGGCGGTGAACCGCTTATGCGTAAGGATTTTGAAGATATCCTGTCTTCACTCCCAAAATTGCGGGATATATCGGCAACAACGAATGGCACATTCTTAAAAGGACGAGCACAGGACCTGAAGGATGCGGGGCTTGACCGTGTGAATATAAGTCTTGATTCCCTTGATCCGCAAATGTATAGTTTCATTACAAACAGTAATCATAATGCATTAAACATTGTTCTTGATGGTATCCACTGTGCAGTAGATGCAGGGCTTACACCTGTTAAACTCAACATGGTACTTCTTAAAGGGATAAATGATGATGAGATATACGAAATGCTTGATTTTACACGTACGTATGGTGGTCAGGTAATCTTGCAGCTAATTGAACTTATGGATTTCAATGATGTATCCTGCTACCAGATAGATGCAAATTCTGTTGAAAAAGAGCTGAGATTTCATGCAGATGAGATAAGGGTCAGGACAATGCACCGCAGGAAAAAATATATCATTGATGGTGCGGAAGTAGAAGTTGTTCGTCCGATAGATAATTCGGAGTTCTGTGCAAATTGTAACAGGTTACGGGTTACGGCGGATGGAAAACTTAAAGGATGTCTTTTGGTGAATGATAATCTGATTGATGTTAGTAACACGCCACTGGAAGATATACCAAAGATGTTAAAACTTGCAGTAAGTCAGCGTGTTCCGTATTGTAGGGATAAAAAGGAAAAGGAGACAAATTATGGATGTTGAATTGATAATTGATAGTGAAAAAGTTGCTATGAACGATTTTGTACAGAAGGTACTTGGTAATATCGTCAGTGGGGCAGTTGAGCCATTGCATGGTGTTGGCGATAAATGGAGCGAAGTATCGCTTAAAATAAAGCGATAGTCGGAAAAACCATTTCACCGCATTATATATATTTTTCAATCTCAGAGAGATCGATCGGAGATGTTGCATCAAGTGATATCGGAGTTATCGAGATATGACCGTTTTGCATGATTGCATGCACATCTGTCCCCTCTTTTTCTTCACGAATTAGGTCGCCATCGATCCAGTAATATGGCCTGCCGCGCGGGTCATGTCGCTCTTGTACTGAAGTCTTGAATATCTTGCGCGCAAGGCGGGTTATCTCGATTTCAGTATCATTCTCTGCAAAGTGCGGTATGTTTACGTTCAACAGGTCTACATACTCTGGTAACCCATGCTGCAAAATATTCTTCGCAATTCTGTTGACCACTTTAATCCCGATATCAAAATCGTGCTGGTAATCTCGCAGGTCATCGAATTTTGTTCCTTCTTCTGTTACCTGTATCGATGCTGCGATAGCAGGTATTCCATAACTTGCAGCTTCTAATGCCGCACCTATTGTACCTGATGTTGTGATCGTATCTGTACTAATGTTCTCCCCGACATTAAAGCCGGAGAGTACTAGATCAGGCATTTCTTTTATAATCGTGAATATTCCAAGTATCACTGAATCGGTCGGCGTGCCGCCAATGGCATAGGCGGTAATACCATCAATATTTGTTTTGTTGATCCTAAGCGGCTCAAAGATTGATATTGATCGCCCTACGCCGCTTTGCTGCATTGCGGGAGCAGAAATAGTGACATCCCCGAGGTCTGCAACACTTTTATATGCTGCCCTGATGCCTGTGGCATAGATGCCATCATCGTTTGTAAGTAGTATCTTAGGAGACATAGGATATTCCATTGTTCTTTGGTGTTTTATAATTAATGGAATGCATATTCAAATAAGATTGAGGTGCAAGTAGTGTAAATAAAGTTTATCGCATACTGGGGCGATGTTAAATTGGAAAGTTTGGGCTGAAGGGCTAAATTCCAGATTTTTAAACTTACGTCTATGTCGAGTCGCAAAAAAACATTATGGATATGTTCAATTGTAAATATTTGAGAATGAGCACATACTTAAAATCGATCGGAGTAAATAAGGTGTAGAACAGATTTGAAAATCGGTGTGGTTCACTGATAGCGATTTAATTTCGTAGTGACGAAGATGGTTTGATTACATTTTTTAATATATTCCGGATAAACGAATTATGGTAAAAAAATTCATCGAGGGGGCTTATTTTTCTCTGCGTGCCCCTGTGATCTTTGCGGTTTTCAAAACCATTCCAGAAGATAATAAAAAATCTTGTTTTGATGAAAGGACATAATAAGGTATCCGCTTCATATCGGGTAAATGACTAATTTTGAAATCAAAAGCGGCTTTAGCACTGGTTTAGATAATCCGAATATGTGTTTTAACCTGCTTTTAGAAGTAAAAAAGAACTGATCGGAAGTGTGTAGATATTCGGAAAAATAATAGGTGAACAAAAAACATTTAATAGTTTGGTTGATTTACAACTTTCATGAAACAAATTGTCATATTGCGCATAGGACACCGCCCTGAACGCGACAAGAGGATTACAACACATGTTGGGCTCACAGCCCGGGCTCTTGGTGCAAAAGGTATGCTGCTCGCATCCGAGGATAAAAAACTTGTAACTAATCTTGAAGACGTGGTAAAACGATGGGGCGGAGATTTCTATATTAAGAATGATGTTGACTGGAAATATGAGATCAAAAAATGGAAAGGCAGGGGAGGAAAGGTATGCCATCTTTCTATGTATGGTATCAACCTGCCGGATGTGGTGGATGAACTCAAAAAATGTGATAAACTAATGATCATTGTAGGTGCTGAAAAAGTGCCTGCAGGGTTATATGAACTGGCTGACTGGAATATAGCAGTTGGGAACCAACCACATTCAGAAGTTGCAGCGATTGCTTTGACAATGGATCGGATTGCAAAAGATGAGCCGTTAAAGAAGAAGTTTGTGGATGCAGAGTTGACAATAATTCCAATGGAATGTGGAAAACATGTTGTTTAGATTTACGGGATATTTTTTGTATGTATTAATTTAAACTCAGTTTTTAGTATATATTGTTAAGTCTCATAATGTCACAGGATGAATTATTCGAATGTTTGTGTACACTTCTGGAGAATAATACCAAAAATTAATAAATATATTATATTTTGGTATTTAGTGCAATATATTTACGATAGAAATTTTTATAACCGGTTGTTTTAAATATATGTTATATTGTATATATTATATATGCAACAAGTGATGTATATTATAGATGTTATTCTATATACTATTTATAATACATATGAGTAAGAATATAATATGTAGAGTATAATATATTGTGCAGGATATATTATACATACTAGATACTATATAGTTTATGAACTGTTTTATTTCATGAGAGTTGTATTTGAGATCATATGGCATGTGTGTGCATATATATAAAGAATGTGAATATATTTATGCCTGTTTGACTGGTATGACATAGTACAATATTTCAAGATGTTTGTGGATATATGGCTATATTTATAATTATATATTTGAACCACCTAGTATAGGGGCTGAGTGTGAAAAATGCAAAGAAACATATAGGGCCATATTTGATCATTGCGGCATTCTATATGCATGATATTCCCATATACTACATGTATGTGTATTCCAGGGGTATTATGTATCTTGTAGCTGGCTATTATTTGTACGTAATAAGGGGGTTGTAGGTCAGGAACAATATATTCCCATATGACATGGAATTATGATGTTTAGTAAACAACACATTTCAATAACCATCTAATTCCATACATATAATGTATGTGTACAAACCATGAATTATAACTTGTTTGATCTTGTATCACTGAAGATGGCGCATTTTGTCACTCATAATTACCTGTGGTAATAATATACAAGATTGTTTATTACACCCATTCTGTTTTGAGAACAAACATGCATAAATTTGGCAACTGTCTGAATAAATTGTGACTTAATGCATACCAGACACCAAACTCCACAAATTGTATGTTGTATTTTTACAATACAATAATTTTCCAATTTTCATTTGTAATATTATATAAAAATATATTCTTATATATAGATTTATTTATATGTATACATAGTTATTTATTCACGCAGTGTTGTTGGCCGTTTACATGTCATTAAATATTATTACTAAATATACTGTGAATATTATATTAGTATTTGTTGTTTGTGTAACAATATATAAGTACATATAATATAACCTGTATAATACTAACTATTTTATATATTAATATTTATTTAATACATATCATAATAAATAAAATTGACTTGAAATGTTATAGTAATATCTAGAATCAAGGATTAAATTAAGCTTATTAAACAAGTAACTAAAAATCAGGTAGTATCCCAGAAATCATGATCTTTCATAATAATCGTTATGCTACAGGACTATAGGTTGATTTAAAGTGTGTTGCTCAGAATCAATCTCATAGCGACCTTGAATATGTCAAAAGCATAGATCACGCAACTTTAGGATACGACCAAAATCACACGTCAATGTTTACTCCAAAAACATCCTCAAAAGTTTTGTATTTTTTGCGGGCATTATATAGGTACTGCCGTACATATTTATCACCTCTTGCACGTGAAAACATAGCATTGATCTCCGCAGGAGAAAATATTGTTTGTAGTTGTTTCATAGGAATGTTTTTTATTAATTTAAGACCTGTGCCAACATTCGATCCACCCTCATTATGTAAAGCACCACAACCAGTGTTCTTGTTCTTAATAATTTCTGAAAAAAAGTGAGAGATAATAATCTCATCTAACCATGTCCAATTTATATCATAGATGTTTGCAGAGATTAAATTACATCTTGAACATTTTGCCACTATTATTAAATTATCAAATGAGTGATAACTAATACTTAATAAATATGCACCACATGTACTACAAACCCCGATCTCATTTTCTTCAATACCATATGCCTGAACACAATTTCGATCGATGTACAATATATTATTTTTGAGATCATATCCATAATCCATTAAATTCACCTATCTACAATACATATATACACATGCTTTTTCAATATATATCAATTGTGATATATTTGACATGAAAAATGTGAATTTGAAAATATGTGTTTTCGTGCCATCATCATTATTTACAAACATATATATAGTGTACCACACAATATTATATTAATTATAGGAGGTATCATTCGTGAGTTCCATCCGATCAAAAATAAAACGGCGTTTAGAAAAGTTCATTGAACTAGACGCTAATGGTATTCGCAGTCACATTCTATCTGTTTTCTTGAAATTGAAAAAGATTACTGTTGACACCTTATACGAAACCATTACAAAAAAACATGATGTTAGCCGAAGTGCAGTAGCATCCATGGTTGGGTATATTCATTCCAAACTTGGAATACTAAGAGCACATAAGGAATCATATAAAGCACCAATAGTCTATTCTTTAAAAGAAGACTATGTTGATATGATAAAAACGGTACTTAATTCCAGTTCCACAGCCGTTGCTACTTGATAATGGCGCAAGTTTGATGTCATGACACTTGTTAAAGATGCACCCAGAACATCTACTACTATTATAATACGTTCCGATGCAAATACTCGCATAACTCATTCAAGAGACCCCTTTTACAGTTTTATGCGCCGATTATTCCAAGAAGATACAACTGCTGTACGGGGTCAGGAGTTTCTTACAATGATTGAAAAACGACAGCAAAGCGGCAATCCCCTCAAGACAAATGAATGGCAAGAAATACTCAAAGAACTTGATATCGGACGCTCATCATTTTATTCAATGCGAAATAAACTTTTAGGTGCAGGTTTGATCAGTAATAAAAACCGAGAGTACCGTTTATCAGGTCAGTTCAGTAAAGACCTCATAGACATGGCAAAATGGTGGTGGTCAGTTGTGCTGGATGAAAATACAGATAACCTCTGATCAATATCGTAATTCACAACACATTGTTGATTAGATTATACAATCGTAGTTCTTTTTTTATGTATTTAGTTTGAAATATGATCAAGTTGTTGATTTGCAACCAGGACATACAGCGATATTGTATCCACTTCAAAAAGCATGGTATTTTGACCGGATTTACAGGATGTTGACGTTGCGGTATATCCTGTCGATAAGGCTTAAATTTACACATGTTGAAAAAATTTGTGCTCTTTGTAGTGACATCTCAATAAAACTTAACCAAAATCATGAATATATTTCCGATGCTTGATTATTTTGGAAAGCATAGAGCCATACAATGGAACTATGATGGTACAGCTGCAATCCAATTATTGGAAGGGAAGTTATAAATTCTTAAAAAGACTTCTATATGTCATGAAAGCAGTTATACTTGCAGCAGGTGAAGGATTACGATGCAGACCACTGACACTTACACGCTCAAAGGTTATGCTGCCTGTCGCAAATAAACCAATTCTGGAGCATGTCATATATTCACTTGCAGAGAACGACATCAAGGATATAATACTGATCGTCGGTTATGAAAAAGAGCGGATAATGGATTATTTTGAGGACGGGGTGGATTTTGGGGTCAACATTACCTATATCGAACAAAAAGCGCAACTTGGTACAGCGCATGCAATAAAGCAGGCACGTACATTGATTAAGCCGTATGGGGAGGAGTTCCTTGTTGTAAACGGGGACAATATCATTGAACCCAAAACAATTTCAGACCTTCTCAATGAAAGCAGAGGGGATGCAACCATCCTGACCTTCAAAATGGAACACACCATTGGTTACGGTGTAGTTATATCAGAAGGCAAACAGGTAAAGCAGATCGTTGAAAAACCACGGTCTGCTATCAGTCATCTTGTAAATACCGGAATATACCTGTTCAATCCAAAAATATTTGAGTACATTGAAAACACTCCCATATCAGACGGTGGTGAATACGCAATAACAGATTCCCTCCAGCAAATGATCGATGACGGACTTACAATCACAATGGTACCAGCGCAATCCAGGTGGCTGGATGCCATACACTCATGGGACCTGCTGAAAGCAAATTCCACCGTGCTCGACCAATACGATACATTAACCGTAACAGGCACAGTTGAAAAAGGCGCTGTTATCAAAGGCAATGTTTCAATTGGAAAGAATACCATCATACATTCGGGAAGTTATATTGTTGGTCCCGTAATAATCGGGGACAATTGTGAGATAGGTCCTGATGTAGTGATATTGCCATCTACTACAATTGGTAACAATGCTTCCATCGGACCATTTTCACAGATAAAAAACAGCATACTAATGAGCGATGCAAGAATCGAGGCACATGCCTATATCTCAAATTCGGTAATCGGAAGTAACAATACTATCGGGTCGCATTTTATTACTGATGAAAAAGAGAATCTGAAGATCGAGATGATAGGTATATTGCATCATGCTGACAGGCTTGGTACAATTACAGGGGATGACATAATAATTGGGCACAGGGTTTTGGTAAAAGCCGGAATTCTAATCGGTGCTGCCTGCAACATAGAATCCGGTAACATCATTTCCAGGGAACTGCCTCCAAATTCGGTTGTTGTTTAAATAAAGGGACCAAAAATGTGTGGAATTATCGGATACGTTGGTGAAAAACCTGCAGCACCTATATTGGTAGATTCCCTGAAAAAACTGGAATACCGTGGGTACGATTCGGCAGGTATCTGTGTACTCGACGATTCGTTACAACTCCGGATTTATAAGACCACAGGTAAGATCGCAGATCTCGAATCAATACTTCCCGGGAATATTGGAGGTTCAATAGGAATTGGACACACCAGATGGGCAACACATGGACAACCGAATACGGAAAATTCCCATCCGCACCTGTCCGGTGATATCGCGGTAGTACACAACGGTATCATTGAAAATTATCTTGAACTCAAAGAGAAGTTGATAAAATGTGGATATGTGTTTAAATCCGAAACCGATACAGAGGTAATTGCACATCTTTTGAACTTATATCTATATGGAAATAGCAGTAGCAGCAACAGTAGTAACAGCAGCAGTAGTAACAGTAGAAGTAGTATCAACCAATCAAAAAAGTGTGATCTTATGACCGCTGTTCAAAAAACGTTGCGCGCACTTGTGGGTTCGTACGCTATTGCAGCGCTATGCAGCAGTGAACCTGATGTGATGGTCGTTGCACGAAAGGACAGTCCTCTTGTTGTGGGTATTGGTAGCGGGGAGATTTTTGCGGCATCGGATGTCACTGCATTTTTGAAGTATACAAAGAATGTTGTTTATATTGATGACTACGAGATCGGGTTAATCAAGGGCGGTAATATTGAGTTCTTTGATGCTGCCAGCAATCCAATTTCCAAAGAGACTACAAAAATAGAATGGGATATTGAAGCCGCGGAAAAGGCAGGATATGAACACTTCATGCTAAAAGAGATCCATGAACAGGCAAATTCTGTACACGATACGCTCGCAGGCAAGATATTCGAACTGGAAGGTGCTGTCAATTTGGATGAATTGAAATTATCGGACGAACATATCCGCCATCTTGCCAGAATTGAAATTATCGCATGTGGCACCTCATGGAATGCCGGATTACTTGGCAAATACCTGTTCGAACAATTAGCAGGTATCCACACTGACGTTGATACTGGTTCTGAGTTCAGGTACGGATATCCGGTAGTTTGTGGTGAGGTACTGACAATTGCCATTACACAATCAGGTGAGACCGCGGATACTCTTGCAGCAGTAAGAGGTGCAAGATCATACGGATGTCGTGCAATCGCAATCACAAATGTGGTTGGAAGCACGATAACACGTGAGGTTGATAGTGTCCTATACACGCGTGCAGGTCCTGAGATCGGGGTTGCAGCTACAAAATCCTTTACTACCCAGTTGATAATACTTTACATGCTTTCACTTCATTTTGCAAGGATCCGGGGCAAGGTCAGTGCAGAGGATTCTAAGAATCTTCTTGTTGCACTCAAAAAGATTCCTGCGGATATACAGAAAATATTGAACAAAAAATCAATCATACAGGAGTGTGCCAGACAGTTTGCAGATTCTGTTGATTATTTCTTTATCGGGCGGCATTTAAATTATCCGATCGCACTTGAGGGTGCCCTTAAGCTCAAAGAAATATCTTATATCCATGCAGAAGGGTATGCTGCCGGGGAACTAAAGCACGGACCTCTTGCAATGCTCACAGACAAGACACCTGTTGTTGCAATTGCTACAAAAGGACATACATACGATAAGATTCTCAGCAACATAAAGGAAGTCAAAGCACGAGATGCTGTTGTGATCGCAGTAGCTGATGAGGATGATCTCGAAATTGAGAAATACGTGGATATCGTATTAAGAATACCGGCATCGCATGTTTTGCTTTCTCCTATCCTATCTTCCGTTGTCCTGCAACTGCTTGCATATTATACGGCACTTGAGCGCGGATGTTCGATCGACAAGCCACGTAATCTTGCAAAGAGTGTGACAGTAGAATAATATTACAAATAACATAAGTTCTAAAATGCGGAGATTTTCATGAAATTATTCGGTTCATCAGGAATTCGGGGAATTACAAACAAAGAGATAACTGTTGACCTTGCACTAAAGGTCGGGCTTGCACTTGGGAGTTCAAAGAAAAGTGCTGTTATCGGCAGGGATCCTCGCATTGCAGGTGAGATGATAGAACATGCGCTGATATCGGGTATGTTGTCAGCCGGATGTGATGTTATACGCATTGGACTTATCACAACACCTACACTTGCACATGCTACACGAAATTTCGATTGCGGTGTAATGGTTACGGCATCACACAATCCGTCAGAGTATGTGGGTATTAAGTTATGGAATCCTGATGGAATGGCATTTGATTCGGTACAACAGGAAGAGATAGAGGAAACAATAGCAGCAGAAAATTTCAATTATGTTAAATGGAACCGCATTGGAAATATCACCACAGGCAGCAATGCTGTGCGTGAACATTCCAAGATGATACTGCGCAATGTAAAACAGGTCAAACCATCTTCCTTGCGTGTTGTTCTCGACTGCGGTTGTGGTGCCGGTGGAACTATCACTCCCTATATCCTGCGCGAAATGGGTTGTGATGTTATAACACTCAATGCACAGCCGGATGGATATTTTCCTGCAAGAAACCCGGAACCCAATGATGCGAATCTCGGATTGCTGAAAAGGGCGGTAAAGGAATTTAACGCTGATCTTGGAATTGCACAGGATGGAGATGCTGACAGGATGATGGCTGTAGATGAGAACGGTGTTTTTGTTACCGGGGATGAAATGCTTGCCATCTTTGCCGGATACGAATGCAAAGCCGGTGGGACGCTGGTCGTCCCTGTTGACACATCCATGGTAGTTGATGACGCGCTGCCGGATTCCAGTGTTGTCAGGACAAGGGTTGGTGATGTGTATGTTGCCGAGGAGATAAAACGAACAGGTGCTGATTTTGGAGGAGAGCCTTCAGGTAGCTGGATATTTCCACAGGTATCGTACTGCCCTGATGGAATATATGCTGCTGCACGGCTTATTGGGATCGTGCAGGATACCAAACTTGGTGAACTCAGGCGAAGGCTACCAAAATATTCAACAAAACGCGGCACTGTTGTTTGTGATAACGAAAAAAAAGAGCATGTGATGAATATAGTAAGATCCGAACTGGAAGTTCTTGGTACGGTTAGTGATATTGATGGCGTGCGCGTTGAGATGGATGGGGGATGGTTGCTTGTGCGCCCATCAGGAACTGAACCCGTAATACGTATTACTGCGGAGGCGAAGGTTGGTGTGGATGAGTTGTACGATATGGGCGAAGTGATTATAAAGGAGTTTCTCGCATGAAAGCAGTGGTACTTGTTGCAGGCGAAGGAGCACGAATGCGCCCTTTGACGACCACACGCCCAAAGGTGATGCTACCAATTGCCAACAAACCGATACTTTGGCATATTGTAAACGCGGCAGTGGATGCTGGTATTAATGAATTTGTTTTTATCACTGGATATTTTGAGGATTTAATAATAGATTACTTCAAAGATGGTGGGAAATGGGGAGAGAGTGTGAAAATTGAGTATGTGCACCAGACATTGCAGCGCGGAACAGCAGATGCTATTGGGTGCGTGCGTGATCATGTAGATGGACGGTTTATTGTTCTTAATGGTGATGTGATGGTAAGTTCTGGTTGTATCAAGAACCTTATCTCAAGAAACGAGGATACGGTACTTACTGTGAAAGAAGTTGATAATCCATCTGATTTCGGGGTTATCGAAACTAAAGGCGGTAAAGTTACAAAAATAATCGAAAAACCGGAAATTCCACCAACCAATCTTGTCAATGCCGGAATATATCTTTTCACGGATTCGATCTTTGATTTTATAGACAAAACAACAATGTCAGAGAGAGGAGAATTAGAGATAACGGATTCCCTGCAAATGTTAATTGATAGCGGTATAAATGTGGGTTACGAAATGCTTGAACATGATTGGATCGATGTTGGCCGACCGTGGGATATTCTGGATGCGAATGAACTTCTGCTTAAGGATATTAAGGGGGAATGCCATGGATCGGTGGAACCGAATGCGACATTTATCGGAGAAGTTATTGTCGGGGAAGGGACGCTTATACGCAATGGTTCCTATATCGTAGGTCCGGTTGTGATTGGAAATAATTGTGACATCGGTCCTAATTGTTTTATCCGTTCGTCAACTTCGATCGGGGATGGAGTACGTATCGGAAATGCGGTAGAGGTCAAGAACAGTGTTATTATGGATAATACCAATATCGGTCACCTGAGTTATATTGGTGATAGCATAATCGGGCAGGGCTGTAATTTTGGTGCCGGTACGAAGGTTGCGAACTTACGACATGACGGTAAGTCCATAAGGGTTACGTTGGGATATAAGTTCTTAGACTCCGGACGCCGTAAACTTGGAGTTATTATGGGCGATGGCGTGCATACTGCGATCAATACCAGTATAAATGTCGGGACTGTGATTAAGAGCGGCGGTTTCACAAAACCAGGGGAAGTGGTTAAATGATGATGATGATAATGACGATGATGATGATGATGATAAATAGTACATGAACAATTAATTACTTTATAGGGTGATACTGTTTGAACGAAAATACCGATAATATCCAAAAATTGACCGAACTTGCAAAACAGGTGGCTGATGTAATATCAGGATACAACCATGTTCGTGTGATCTCACACAATGATGCCGACGGTATTACGTCTGCTGCGATTATATGTCAGGCGCTGCATAGGATCAATACACGATTTCATGTTACCATTGTCAGCAGGTTGGATGAATCAATTGTTGATATGGTGAACAGCACAGTTTCTGATGGTGACCTTGTGGTGTTTTGCGATATGGGGTGTGGACAATCTGATCTGGTTAAAAAAGTCACACAGGATGTCGTGATCATTGATCATCACCAGCCGGTGGGAGAATCGCCTGCAAAGGCTGTGATAAATCCTCATCTGGCCGGAATCGATGGTGCAGTACACCTGTCGGCATCTGGCACGACATATATGGTTGCGCGGGAAATGGGAAATACGAATATTGATCTTGCTGGACTGGCGATTGCAGGTGCTGTTGGCGATAAGCAATTATTTGAGTCTGCAAATCGTTATATTCTAAATGAGGCTTTGGAAAACAATGTTATTAGCATCAAGAAAGGTTTGAAGGTGGGTTCCGGGGATATTGCAGATGTTCTGGAATATACGAGCGAACCTTATCTTGATATAACAGGTGACCGATCAAAGATCAGTGGATTTCTGGATATTCTGGATATACACGGTGAGATTGGCACGATGCCTGCTGGCGACCTGAAGAAACTGACGTCTGCTATTGCTTTAAAACTGACAAAGACCGCAAGTCCGGAAGCTGTGGATGCTGCAATTGGTGACATATATATACTGGATTGTGAGGTCGTGCAGAACTCATATGATCTTGTTGCTATTCTTAACACATGCGGAAAACTTGATAAGAGCGAACTTGCGCTTTCGCTGTGCATGAAAGATCGGTCGGTCGCTGATGAGGCGCGTGCTCTTTCCATTGATTTCCAGAAATCCGTTGTTTCAGATATTAAAAAGGCCGAAGGTATGCTTAAACAGGGTAAAAATATATGGTATCTGGATGCAAAGAATATGGATTCAACCGGTATCATTGCAAGTACGGTTGTCAGGTACATCCACCCGGATCAGCCGTTTGTTGCGATAAATGAGGTTGATGACATTGTGAAGGTATCCGCGCGCGGAACCCGCGCACTGATCGCAGATGGACTTGACCTTTCCTACGCCATGCGCGAAGGAGCAAAAGCGGTTGGTGGAAGCGGAGGAGGGCACAATATTGCATCAGGTGCCGCAATTCCAAAAGGAAGGTCAGAGGAACTTATAAGTATTGTAGACAATATTATCGGTGAACAATTAGGATAGGAATTAGCCGATAATATTTATGGAAAGTTACTATGAAAATACATGGTACAATTGAATTTAATAGCCCTGATGCGCCCGAGATCGCAAGGTCTGTATCATCAGCGCTTGAACCGGATAACCTGTCAAGTATGCGTACTGATGTTTGCAATGATGTTGCAATAGTGCATTTTTCAACTGGTAAAATAACGTCCCTGATTGCAACTGTTGATGATTTCCTGATGAATGCGAAGATCGCAGAGGATGTTGAAAAACAATTGGGGTAGAATCATTAGTATTAAAATGTAATATTAATGTGCAATATTAATGTATAACTTCATCATCTTTGAGCATGTCATTCTCAGCAACATATTAATTTCGGACACCGTTACCCTGTAATGTCGAATATATCGTGCGAGTCAATCCGGGCATAGCGAGATTTTTACCTCTGTACATAATATATAACATTTTTAACACAGATAAATGAGACCGCAGGAATCATTTTCTTGTTTTTATCTATACCCCTTTTACCGTATCGATCAAAAGTTTCGTGTACGGATGTCGGGGATTCTCGATAACACGATGAGACGGGGCGTTTTCCACAATATTGCCTTCATGCAAAACTGCAATCCGATCACTTACCTTGCGTGCAACTCCGATATCGTGTGTTACAAATAGCATGGAGATGCCCCGTTCGTTTTGAAGTTCAAGTAGAAGTTTCAGTATCTTTGCCTGGACACTTGGATCAAGGAAGGACGTGGACTCATCTGCTATGAGCAGATCCGGTTCCAGAATTAGTGCCCGTGCTATAGCTACCCGCTGCAACTCACCTCCACTCAATTCATGCGGATATTTTTGCATGAAATAATCTTCATCCGGTAACTGCACTTCTTTCAAAGCGTTTCTGATCCGTTTAGCAGAATCATCATCAAATAACCCGTGTATCTTAAGAGGTTCTGCTATGGCTTCGAATATTGTGAACCTGTGGCTTATCGAGTCTCTGGGGGACTGGTAAATTAAACCGACCATCCTTGAAAATTCTTTTCTGTCAATATTTCCCACATCCCTTCCGCGAAAGCAAATCTCTCCACTATCAGGCTTAATCGTACCTGCGACAAGATATGCAAGTGTTGTCTTACCTGACCCCGTTTCTCCCACGAGTGCGAGTATTTCACCTTCCTCAAGTACGAGAGAAATATCCTTTAAAACTTTAATATTTTCATAGTTTTTTGAAATATTCTTCACAGTTACCATTGTCGCTATGCCACCGCGATGGCATACGATATAATGTCCATATTCATTACTTCCACTGGCCACATCTTCATTTTTTATGCTATCTCTTAACATTGCCTGTGGCTGCATCTGTGAACAGATATCAATAGACTGGGTACATCTTTTCTGGAATATGCAGCCTTGTAATGCACGGGATACCTGAGAAGGCGGAACCCCCCTCACACCCGCAAGATCCTTTGCACGCCCTATGACCGGAAACGAGCGCACAAGCGCACGTGTATATGGATGACGCGGCGCATCAAGCAATTCCCGGGAAGGCAATAGTTCGAGTATCCTGCCAAAATAGAGCACAGCTATATGATCAGAGCAGTGAGATGCAAAAGAAAGGTCATGGGTTATCAACAGCACAGCTTTTCCTGCATCCACCTGCTGTTTGATCACCACTGCGAGATATGATTTTGTAATTGCATCCACTGATGCAGCCGGTTCATCCATCACAAGAATATTCGGATCTGTGATCAGTGCCATTGCCATTAAAACCCGCTGTCGTTCACCAGCGCTGATCTGATGCGGATATAGGTTGCCCCGGTCTTTCTTAATTTTCAGGTAATCAAGCATTTTTTGGGATTTACTGTTTGCATCAGCACGGGACACCCCATTCTTAATCAGTGGTTCGGCAACCTGGTCAATTACCCTGTGGACCGGATTTAGCACATCCCCGTAATTCTGGAAAACGATGGAGATCTTATTCCATCTGATCTTTTCCATTTCTTCGTCATTCATATTAGTTATATCGATGTCGTCAAGAAAGACCTGTCCTGAAATCCGGGCATTGGGAGCCAATAATTTCATAGATGCAAGGGAGAGCGTGGATTTTCCCGAACCAGATTCCCCTACAACGGCAATACATTCCCCATTATTTATTTCCAGCGATATGCTGTCCAGTGCAGTTATGGTACTAGTGTTGGTACCATTACCAGAGCCCTTATCGGTACCACCGTTTATGTCATTACCTTCAAATACACCGGATATTGCGTATTTAACATTCAGATTCTTAAATTTTAGTGACATTATCTCACCTTGAGTCTCGGGTCGAATATTTCTTCGATTGCATATGCTATAAAAGCAAGTGAAATGATAAGTATTGAAAGTGATATAACCGGTGGAAGTAGCCAGTTGAACCAGACATCGAGATACAGATATCGCATTGCATAACTCATCATAATCCCGAGACTTTTTGTGGTCGGATCGAATATTCCTAAAAATGCGAGTCCGGCTTCCATGAACACTGCAATTCGCGCTTTTGTGACAAAACCTATTGCACACAGGGGAAAAAGTTCGGGTATTATGTGTTTGTGCATAACATAGAAAGTAGATGCACCCATATTCCTGGCTGCTTTTATATGGAGTTTTGTCTTAAGGGAAAGCGTTTGGGCTCGGATTCCCCTTGCAACGGTCTGCCATGTGATAAGGGAAAGCGTGATAACCAAAACGAATGTTGAAGGCATGAAATAAGCTGCAATCAGTATAAGTATCATAATGGAAGGTATTGCAAGCAGCGCATCTGCAACCCTCATAATTATAGCATCGTATAACCCGCCGACAAGTGCGGCAGAAACACCAGTTAAGAGCCCGATGGTACACGCAATGGCTGCAACCGATATTCCGAAGAGCACCGACGTTCGAAGTGCCCACAGCAGTTCGCTGAATATATCATAGCCAATGTCATTGGTCCCAAGCAGGTGTTCTTTTGAGGGAGGCTGAAAGCATTGGAATGAATAATCCCATGGATCATGCGGTGCAAGGACCGGTGCAAAGATTGCTGTTGTTAATAATGCTAATAACATTACAAATCCGGCCATACCAATCCAGTTCTTTTTAAATTGTTGTAATGACCTAATATGCATATTCAACCCTCGGATCGATCTTTTTGTATAGCAGATCCACTAAGATATTTATAAAAAGCACAAGAAGTACCGATACCGTAAGAATTCCCTGCATCAGGGGCAGGTCACGGTTTGATATTGCTTCGTATGTCAGCAACCCGAGACCCGGATATGCAAAAATAGTTTCTATAAAAAGTACACCTGTTATAACATACGCAAGTCTGATGCCGATACGCGTGAAAAACGGAAGTATTGCATTCCTTGCAGCATGGAAATACTTTATTTTGTATTTCCTCAGGCCTTTTGCGCGGGCTGTTAGCACAAAAGGCTCACATATTGTGAGTATCATGCTGTTCCTTATCAGAAGATAATCCCCCGGAATCTGGGAAAGTGTAAGTGTTGCAAGCGGCAGTGTAAGATGCAGGAGTATATCGCGAAGGTGTGCCAGTCCTATTGCATTCGAATATGGGGTCACAGCACCTGCGGTCGGAAACCATCCGCAGTGTAAACTGAATATTGTAAGAAAAAGAATACCAATTGCAATAGATGGAATTCCATCTATAAGCAGCATGAAAACAAGCAGTAACTTATCGATTCGCCCGCCCCGCCTCCATGAACTCTCTACACCAAGTACGATACCGAATGCGGCTGATAGGATAAATGAGGTAAATACAAGCAACAGTGTCCACGGAAGTGCATTCATAATGAGATCGGTTGTTGATGCATGGAATATATAGGAATATCCTAAATCTCCATGTGCGAGCTGAATGAGATATGTTATAAATTGTTCATGGAGTGGCCTATCAAGGCCATGGAGTTTGATAAGTTCACTGTACATTTCCTCGGTGACCACTATCTCCGAACCACTGTACATTGCGAGTATTGCATCTCCTGGCAAAAGTCGCGGAAGTAAAAAATTGAAAAAAAGAAGGAATATAATGGTCAGCAGATAGACCGTTACTATCCTTGCTTTCCTGCTGCGCATCATAGTCTAAATATTCCTTCCAGACTGTTTATATTGTCTTATACCGTTTTATATAGAATGCAGTAAGGATCGCGAACACCGTTAAAAATTGGGTTATTGGGGTTTTAGGTGCAGGTTTTTCAGTCTGCATGGTAGTTTCCGCAACATCTTCAATATCCGTTTTCTCTTGTGTATTAGGTTTTATAAGGGCAAGTTTGTTCTGCGGGATCGGAATACCCTTGGATATCCCTCCTATTGTGTAGAACCACTCAACTCCGGCATCAGGGTTGTATGCATTATATCCGGTCGGATAATATAGCGAGATCGCCGGAAGTTCTCTGGCATAGACATTCTGCGCTTTAAATACTGCTTCCCGTCTTTTTGCCGGATCCATTTCATAAATAATATCCTCAAGCAGTCTGTTCAATTCTTCGCTTTTATTGTATCTGGCAGTATTCGGACTCGCTTTGGTTCCAAAATCCTGTAATGTCATATCATAGAGTATTTTCGGATCGCCTCCAATGCCTCCGTGCCCGGAGATTGCAATGTCGAATTCCCAGTTTATTATCTTATTATCTACTATCTTCGGTTCAAGTGATATCAGGTCTGTTTGTATCCCTACTTTTTCGAGCTGGTTTTTCAGTATTTCACCATCCCGATCAGGTATGGTTTGTCCCCCTATACCGATCATAGAACGCAGGATCTCAATTTCCAAGGGCTCGCCATTTTTGGTGAAAACATCATCCTTCCATTCATATCCAAGTGAGGTTATCAATTCCTTTGCCTTGTCTGGATCATAGGGGTAATCCGGAACATCCGGACCTGCCCACTGGCTATCTGATGATATCAGTCCGTAACTGGCTGCTTTTCCATGACCTCTTAGTGATTTATCCACGAACTCGTCCTGATTTATCGCATAAGCCAGTGCCTGCCTGAATACAATGTTATCAAACGGCTCCCTGTTATGGTTTATCATCAATTTTTTATTCCAGTAATGAGGACCTGCAATAACGATAAAGCCATCCTCCCTGAATGTTTCCACCATTTCTGGTGTTATCGCTGCAAAATCGACTTCACCGTGTTGTAGTGCCATCTGGGTATCTCCGTTTTTCACAAAGATCAAACTGTCAATAAACGGTTTTCCGAGATAATATTCATCGAATGCCTCATAATTGTAGGTTCCATGCTCCTTGCTGAAATCAACATACTTAAAGGGTCCGGACCCGATGAATGCGCCAGATCCTACATAATCCATTGGATTCTCAACATCCTTCCAGATATGTTCGGGCAGTATCGGCATTGTACCTCCAATGTCCTCCATAAAGGGCGCGTATGGATCTTTCATATGGATCTTTACAGTGTGCTCATTGATCACTTCTGTCTGGCTTACGCTGTTAAGATCAACCCAACCGTAGGGGTGCTCTTTCATGTATTCTATAGTAAATGCAACATCCCTTGCAGTGACTGGCTCTCCATCATGCCATTTTGCATTTTTCACTAGATTAAAGACATAAGCGTCGTCTTCAGGGATGTATTCCCACTCTTCTGCCAACAAAGGTATCATATCCGGGGATTCATTTTTCCACATAAGTGTGTCAAAGATAAAGTGCATCCTTATATACCCGGGTCCTCTTGAATATGCTAAATATGGTGATGGATGACCCCAATCACCGGTCTTATCTGCAATTCGGATCTCTTTTTCGGCCACCGCACCTGCTGTGGATGTGAACATGCACAGACAAATAATTAAGGATAATATCATTTTCTGCTTTATGCCAGTCATGTTTTACCTTCATATTTTCTTTCGAATTGATAATGAATAGTATATAATAGAGTCGAATAAGAAAGAGCGATTACTCGCTCTCCCTCTTCTAAGAACGGAGCGTGCGACTTTCACCGCACTCCGCTCA
>JBQVMC010000007.1:0-28880 GCA_052361145.1 Methanosarcinaceae archaeon | reverse complement strand
GTTATCGGAAATAAAAAATTATTTTATATTATCGCAATATGTTTAAAAATATCAAAAAAAATCACCCCAACTTGTATTCAATAATTATAGGAGCATCAATTATAATGTTTTGGAGAGGAATTTGGGGATTGTTAGATCTATATCTTTTTCCAAACAATGAAGCATTAAGTTATGTCGCCTCTACTATAATTGGTTTAGCGCTTTTGTTTTTAAATGATTTTAGACTAAAAGAGATAGAATAATTTTTTACATCCGATAACAGCGTGTATCTGGCTACAGAAAATTGACATTAATAATTTAAAAGGAGTGTCAATTTTCTTCCGCCCAAATTTTCATCCCTTTATTCGATGAGGGTTCGGGTTGAATTTAATAAAAACGTGCGTCTGATAATCAAAATCATTCTATTGAAATCGGGATGAAAACTTCAGATGACACGCATATGTTATACGCAATTCAAAAAATATTTTTCTAAGATGAATAATGAAGATAGGCTTTCTAAAAAGGGAAATAAATTTGATTTTTTCTAAAATAAAAAAGGGGGATAATTGGTGTTTTCTCCACTCCGCAAAAGAAAACGAAATATTTAAAAAGAGAAAACTTTAATAATATTAATAACTTTAAATTTTATAATGGAGATCAATATGAAAACTTGGAAAATTGGTGCAATCGTTGGAACAATTTTTGGTCTTATGATTTCATATATCCCCCTTTTATGGTGGTACGGCGGAGGACATATTATAAGTTTTATTCCACCAATTCCATCTTTATATTCTTTTGGAATTTATTTAGGATTATTTTTATCAGCAACATTTGGAATGTTAATAGGAGCAGGAATTGGATATTTAATTAATAAATATAAAAGATATTATGAAAACTAACAAAAAAATTATCTACTTTGGAATTACACTTTTAGCTGTGATAATTATTCTTTTAACTGTTTATTTCACATTTTTTAAATGTTCAGTGCCTTACAATGTTTCTTGTCATTATCCAAAATCAGAAGAAATAAAAGTGGACATATTACATTTTATTTCTTGTACCTCGGATAAAGATTGTTCTGTTGAAAACATGAACTCTTTTTGCTCGCCTGGTTTTCCTAATCTTTTGAAATGCGGAAGTTCAAAATATTATTGTGATAATGGGCTTTGTAAAGGATGTGATTGCATTGGTCCAAGTTATGACATTGATAAAAGACCAGATGGAATTAATGAAAATCACAAGGAGGAAAATAATCTTAAAACAAAATGTTGTGAAGAATGTAAAATCGCATTTAGTAAAAGCCCGATTGGGGTTGGTCCTGAAATGGCAACGTGCGGAAACTTTGGAAGCGGACAGCCAGTAAGCACAAATTGTAACTTATTTTTTAAAAATAATCCTATGAGTGTTTCAGCATGTGAGAGTTATATAAAAATAAAACCGAGTGAATATGTGTATCCAAAAACTACAGGGATTACTTATTTTGATGATTGGAAATTGATAAACAATACTGATTCTTTTTTAATTAAAACAATTAAACCACTGACAGAAGAACAAATTTATATCTTAAGAAATTTAGGAATAAGAAAATTATCTGCTTCAGAGATAGAAAATATTTATCATAGTTTGATAGAAGAATATAAAATAAAAGAAGTTGAAGATTTAGATTTTGTGGATTATATTCATCCTTATCTAATAAAATAAGGAGTTTTAAAAAATGAAATTCATCCCTAACCCCTCTTCCATTTTTAAAAACGAAAAAATCAAATTTATTATGAATTGAGGAAAGCCTATCTGATGAATAAGAACGAAAAATATTTTTTGAACTCAAGCCACGCTGCGCTCTCCTCCTTTCAGTCGTCGGGGCGTATAACAAGGGATATACGGTTCAGCCCTCGGCTCTCATTTAAATTTTATTTATTTTTTCCTTAATTATAATAATAAGGTAGAGAAAATAAAACTTCTGATATTCCGATATATTATAGAGAAAAATTAGAAGCAATAAAATTTTAAATCAGAAAGTGAATAAGTAAAAGGGCAAAAAGGAAGAGGGTCTAGGGGAAGAAATTTTTGCCATTTTTTATTTTTATTTTTAATTCTATTTTCGTTTGTTTGAAGCATTTTTATTGCATGATTTTATATAAATTGATAAGCTAAAATTACTTAAGAGGTTATTAATAATTGCCATTAATAAATGTTTTAAAAAAAGTTTGTGATATTAAAATTTATCGTATGAAAAAATTTTTTAGAAATATTGTTGTTAAATTGCTTGTTTTTTATGCACGAAAAAGAATTTGTACGGATATGACAATTATTGGCATAACAGGCAGTGTAGGAAAAACGACTGCAAAAGATGCAACGGCAAAAATACTTGCAACACGGTTTAAAATTTTAGCAAGTGCAAAAAGTTTAAATTCTGATTTTGGTGTACCGCTCACTTTGCTTGAAGAAAAATCTGGTTTTTCAAATCCATTAAAATGGATTGGGATCCTTGCTCGATCAGCGTGGAAAAGTTTTATAAAATTACCACACGAAAAAATTGTTCTTGAACTTGGTGTTGATGCTCCTAATGATCTTTTGAAATTATTAAAAATTATTAAACCAAAAATTGGTGTTTTTTTAAATGTAGCGCCTGTACATCTTGAAAATTTTAAAAATATTAAGGAAATTGCATTGGAAAAAAGTTTATTGATTTCTAATTTATCAGCACGCTGTGTTGCAATTTTAAACGCAGATGATAAATTTTCACGAAATGTGAAAACAAAAGCAAGAAAAATTTTTTTTGGAATTTCAGCAAAAGCAGATTTGCGCGCTTTTGAAATACGAGAAAATTTAAATGGAATTTCAGCAAAAATTTCGTGGAAAAATGAAATAGTACAATTTAAAGCACCAATACTTGGTCGACAAAATTTACATTCAATTTTAGCAGCAATTACGGTTGGAATTGTAGAAGGAATTAGTTTAGAAAAAAGCGTGGCGGTATTTGAAGATTTTTGTCTCCCTTGTGGTCGATTGAATTTTTTAGAGGGGATTCATGATTCCAAAATTATTGATGGTAGTTATAATTCAAATCCAACCAGTTTAGAGGCAGCACTTAAAACTTTTGGAAAATTACAAGCACAACGAAAAATTGTGGTACTTGGGCAGATGAATGAGCTTGGTAAAAATTCAGAAAAATTTCATCGCGAAATGGCAATAAAAGCAACAGAAGTAGCAGATATAGTTATTGGAGTTTTTGGCAAGGCAAAATTTTTTGTAATGGTTGCTCGTATGGCAAAAAAACCAGCTAAATTTTTTCAAAAAGCAGAAATTGCTGGAGAATGGCTTAAAAAAGAAATAAAAACAGGCGATTTAATTTTAGTAAAAGGTAGTCAAAATAATGTTCAATTGGAAAAAGCAATCGTGAAAATTTTAAATAATCCAGCAGACCAAAAATTTTTGTGTAGACAATCAGAGTTTTTAGTTTAAAAATTAGTTATATGCAATTTAAAAAGCATGTTTTAAAGAGGTAAAAGAATGATAAATTTTATTTTTACATTTAATAAAAGTTTTATATATTTAAATAATTAATTTAATAATATGTCAAATAAAAATATTTTTTTTATTTTTGGAATTATATAAGCATTTATTTTAGGATTAATTGTATTTTTCGTTTTGGGAGTTACTGATATTAAAAAAGATACTTCTATTGTTTTGAGTATTTTGTTTTCTTTGTTTACATTAATTATAGAATACATTATTTATTCCAAAAAATAATTGTTTTTATTGTAATTCAATAGGATAAAAATAAAGTAAGAATATACATGTATCTATTGTTGAAATATTGCTAAAATGTAAATTAATTATGAAATATTAGTAAAAAAAATTTGACAAAAAGTTTGTTCGTGCTATTATATTAAATATATAGTTAAATAAGTCACAGACAGCATGTGAAATTGGATTTTTTTAAAAATTAAATTAAAATTCAATTCTTAATTTCATGCCTAGACAAAATTAGTTAATTTTAATTATTTTTTGTTTGAATTTGCGGCTTAAACCGCAAATTTATTTTTTATATAATTCTTAAGTTATCTATATAGTTATTAAATTTATAGTTATTGCTTAAGACAATTTTATTGTATGGCAACTACAAAAGAACAAAAAAGAACAATATCAAAAAAATTAGAAGATAAAATCAATAAATCTAAATCAATTGTTTTTACAAGTTTTAAAGGCTTAAAAGTAAAAGAAAACGAAGAATTAAGGCAAAAATTAAGAGATGAAAAAGCAGAGTATTATGTAGTTAAAAAAACATTATTAAATTTAGCTTTTAAGAAAAAAGATATTAAAGGATTAGATGTTAAAAATTTTTTAGGAAATATTTCAGTTATTTTTGGGTATGAAGATGAAATAGCCCCAGCAAAAATTATTAATAAATTTGAAGAAAATTGTGTAAAAGAAAGTAATGGAAAAGAATCTAAAATAGATTTTTTAGGAGGAATTTTAGAAAATAAATATATTACAGCAGAAGAAGTTAAAAGTTTGGCTAAATTACCAAGCAAGAAAGAGTTATACGCTAAAATAGTTGGATCCATAAATAAGCCTATTTTTTCATTTGTTAATGTTTTGGCAGGAAATTTAAGAAATTTTGTTTATGTTTTAAATGCGGTTAAAGATAAAAAAAATTCATAGAATTATTAAATATAGTGATAAATAATTATAATTTAAAAGGCAAATGTTAATATTAATAAATTATTTAATTTGTCTTAAGCAATATTATGACTGAAGAAAAAAAACAAGAAGAAAAAAAACAAGAAGCATTAAATGTTGAGGAAAAAATTGACGAAACAAATGAGAGCAATGAAGAAATCGAAGTACCTGAAAAATTTAAATCCTTTGTTGAAGAAATTGAAAAAATGAGTGTTTTGGATTTAGCTGAATTAGTTAAAATTTTAGAAAAAAAATTTGGTGTTTCATCTGCTGCTCCTATGGTTGTGGCTGGTGGAGTGGCTAGTGATAGCGCAGAAGAAGCAAAAGAAGAAAAAGATAGTTTTGATGTTGAATTAACAGAATCTGGAGCAAATAAAATTTCTGTAATTAAAGCAGTAAAAGCTATTACTGAATTAGGATTAAAAGATGCTAAAGATTTAGTTGACGCTGCTCCTAAAAATATCAAAGAAGGAGTTAAAAAAGAAGAAGCTGAAGAGATGAAGAAACAACTTGAAGAAGCTGGAGCCAAAGTAACTCTTAAATAATTTTTTTAAAAAAATCCGTATTTCACATAGCAAAACGCGGATTTTTTTTATTTCTATTTATTTTTTAAAAATGAATAGCTTCTATTTCATACACAAAATTTTCATTAAGTAAATATATATTTTTTTCTTTTTCGTTGATTGCAAAATCTTTTAAGTTGTTAAATTTATTTGATTTATATTGTAGTATAAAATTTCCTTTTTTGTTAAATATAGCTAAACGATTATTTTTAGGTTCAAGAATATAAATATACTCCATGTTGTTTGAAACTATAATTTTTGATGCATCTTCAAGCGGTGGGTTAATAATGTCTAATTTAAAGTCTTGTTTCTCTCCTTTAATAAATTTTTCGGTTGTTCCATTTTTTGATAAAATATAAATTTGTCCATCTATATCTAAATCAACAGCATTTTTTAAATTAATATTTTCTTTTAACCAATTATCATGTTTAGTAAATCCTTTTGAGGATTTACTAAATTTATATATTTGGTTATTTTTGTTATCTAAAAAATAGAGTTTATTATTAAATTCTGCTATTGCTACTATGCTTTTAGTTTCATCAGGTAAGGATAATTTTATATTATTTAATTCATTAGTTTCTGTGTTAAGTTTAATTAATGAAGATAAATTTATTGATGGAGCAAGGTTTAAATAATAAATGTTATTGTTTTTATCTTTTGTTGGTAGGTTTAGGGTTGATATTTCATGTTCAAGATCGGTAATCGCTGTTGCTATATTGTCTGATAAATTAATTGTATATATAGTTTTTTGTTCATTGTCCCCAGCGTAAAGAATATTATTGTATAAAATAATATTTGAAGTATTTGCTTGATTATTTAATTTTGTAAAATTTGCTAATTCTTTTGGATTATCTATGACAATAGCATGTCTTATTTTTTCAAGTTGAGCGTTATTTTTCGCTAAATATTCATTATATTTTTTTAGATATTCTTTTTCAAGCGATAAATTTTTAAATAATTTTTTTACTTCATTTAATATTTTTTTGGCACCATTTTCATTGCCATATAATAATTGTGCTTCTATTTGATTTTGTTTTTGTTCTATTGTGACAATTAAATTTTCTAATTGTTTTTTTTCTTCTTGCTTTTGATTATTTATTTTAGTGTATGCAGTATTTATGAAAAATAATATAAAACTTATACATGCAAGAGAAAATAAAATTTTATTTTTTGTATTTAATATTTTTATCCATTTAAAAAAATATTTTATTTTATTACTTGTGTTTTGAAAAAATTTTTTAATATTTTTAATAAAATTTAATAATTGATTTTTGTTAGTTAAAATTTTTATTATATTAGTTATTAAATAAATTATATACAATATTATATTTAATACAATAGAATATATTTTTTTAATTGATATTATTGATTGTTTTCTTTTTAAAAATATTTCATCTTTTAGAAAAAAAGTTGATTTTTTTTGTTTTATGTTTTCCTCTTTTCTGAATATTGTTTTTAATATCCAATTTTTTGATTTTAAAAATTGTTGTTTGTAGCTTATTGTGCCTGATGAGGATAATAGCTTTTCAGTTTCTGCTTCAATATTGTTTAATTGTGTGATTGAATTTTTAGCTGAATTATAGCTTGAATTTTCTTGTGATATTTTAATAGTTTGATTTTTTGGCAGAGTTGTGTTTTTGATTATAATTGCAAAAAAAGACACATAAGAGTTAATTTTAGATAGTGTATTTTTTATTTGTTCAATGGCTCCGACTGGAGGTAATTTAGTTATTATCTTTAATAATTGTTTTGTTGAAAAGTATTCTGGCAATGTTTCGTTTGTAAACAAAAAATATCCATTATTTGGTACTGATCCACTGATAATGTCTGAAAATAATTTATTAATTTTTAATTGAGGTTTTTTATCATTTATTTTTTCATTAATATTAATTATTTGATATTTTTGTAAAATTTCATTTTCTTTTGATTGACTTTTATATATTAATAGTGATTTATTTGCACCAATTGATGTAAAATGAATATTATTTTCAAAAATAACTCCAATGGTTGCATTTATTGATTCTGGATTAATTTTGATTTTTTCTTTTGCAATAAATTCAAATAGATTCTTATTAGTTTTAGCAAGAGCAATTTCAAAAATATGCTCTACTTTTAGCGTTTTAATTCTTTCTTTTAAAATTATTTTTTCATTATTGTAGTAATTATGGTTTAAATTGTTTATTAAAAAATTAATAATTTTTAAAGAATTTATTCTGTTGTGATTTATTTCAATAATTAAAAATAATTTACCAGCTAATTTTTCTTTTTTAATATCTGGTTGCGAAATAAAAACATTGCCAGTAGTGTTTTTATTTTGTTCAGAATTTAACATTATTGAAGCTATTTTGTGGCACACCATATTTAATGATAATAATCAATAATTAAAATTATTTTTTGTTTGACTATACTTATTTTATATTATACTCTAAAAATAGATAAAAAGTAAAATAAAATTTTTTATAAAATTAATGTATGTTAGCATTTATAGTATTATTTGTTGTTTTTTTGAATAAATTTTAAATAATTTAATTTTTAATCATAACTTAATTATTTATATTTTAAAAAATAAATAATATTATGCAATTAAAATTTTTATATGCTTGGCAAATTATTTAGTTCAAAATTAAGAGTTAAAATATTAAAATTATTTTTAATGCATTGCGAAAAAAAATATTATGTTCGGCAATTAGCGCATAAACTTGAATTTCAAATTAACTCTGTTAGACGAGAATTAAAAAATTTAGAACAATTTGGATTGTTAAATTCTTTTAATTCAAATAAGGAATATGCGAAAAGCGAAGAATGTCTAAAAAATGAAGTAAAAATGCTTATGAGTGGTAAAGTAGTAACACGCGTTAAAAGTAAAAAAATTAAGTTAGCCACAAAGAGTCAAGAAAAAAAGTTTTATCAAGTAAATAAAAATTTTATTTTATTTGAAGAAATTAAAGCATTAATAATTAAGTCACATCTTTTTCATGAAAAAGATTTTACAGACCAAGTGAAAAAAATTGGGATTGTAAAATTATTAATTTTTTCAGGGTTTTTTGTAAATGCTGATTATTCTGTTGACATTTTAATAGTTGGACGCTTAAATAAGAGTAAATTAATAAAATTAATTAAAAATTTAGAAAAAGAAATTTGTAGAGAATTAACTTTTACATTAATGAATTATAATGAATTTAAATATAGAAGAGATATCGCAGATGTTTTTCTTTATGGCATTTTAGATGGAAAAAAACTTGTATTGATAGATGAAGAGCATATAAGTTAAAAGAATCAAATATTTTTTATACAAAATACAAAATAAATTTTTATAATATGGAAATATACATTAATACAATTCAGTTGAATAACATTGAAATTGCGATTAAAAATAATAATTATGTTATGGCTAAAAAAAAAATTAACGCTCAATATAATCAATCTGAAAAATTGCTTCCTGAAATAAATAGATTATTAAAAGAGAATAATATAAAACTAAATGAAATAAAAAATATTAAAGTTGAAAATATATCAGAGAAAGGTACGAGTTTCACTGCGTTGCGGATAGCTGTTGTTACAGCAAATGCGCTTGGATATGCTCTTGGTATAAAAGTTTATGGAAATAAGAAAATAAAAAAAAATGAACAATTTAGCATAATAAAACCAATATATTGGAGAGAGCCTAATATTACATAGTTTATAATTAATATATTTTTTTGTGGATTATCTGTTGAAAAGTATATTTAATTTTAAATAATAAAATAGTTTATTTTATCCGTTTATTTATTAGCGGATTTTTTTATTGAATTTTTTGTTTAATTTTAGCCAGAGTTTAGATAAAATGTAAAGGTTGACTTTTGTTGAAAAGTAGTGTATAATTAAATCAATGAGTTGAATTGTGGGGAATTAAGGTGAAGTTTAATTAAAAGCGATTATTTTAATTTTTAAATTTAATAATGTGTTTATTGGTGAATATTGTTACAATTTAGATGTTAAAGGAAGATTGGCTTTGCCATCTAAATTTAGACAACTTCTTAGGGCTGGTGTTGTTGTAACTAAAGGTTTGGATAGTTGTCTTTTCTTATATCCTAAAAAACAATGGAATAAGTTAGCTAAAAAATTATCTAATTTACCAATAAGTCAATCAAAAGCAAGGGCTTTTTCTCGTTTAACATTGGCAGGTGCTATGGATATTGATTATGATAATCAAGGAAGAATTACAATACCAAAATATTTAAGAAAATTTGCTAAACTTGACAAAAAAGTAATAATAGCTGGATTATATGATAGATTAGAAATTTGGGATGAATTAGCTTGGAATAAATATAAGACAGGAACAGAAAAAAAGAGTGGTGATATCGCAGAGGCACTCGGAGAATTAGGTGTTTAATATTTTTAATTATAAAATTTATGATAAAGAAAATTCAATGTAAAATTAACAAAACAATTGGATCTAGAAATGTTAAAATAAAAATTTTAAAAGCTCCATTTGTTGATACTGGCGAGTTAAAAAAAGTTGTATTTGCGAGATCTAATGCGTTAGTTTTATAATTGCATAAAAAAATGGATTACAAACACATTCCAGTAATGCTTAATGAAGTAATTAAATATTTAAAAATTAAAATTGGCGGAAAATATATTGATTGCACATTTGGTGGAGGTGGATATACATTTAAAATAATTGAAAAAATTGGTAAAAATGGAGAAATTGTTGCTATTGATATGGATGAAATGGCTATAAAAAATGCAAAAATACAAATTAATAAAAAAAAAATAAAAAATATTGCATTAATTCATGATAATTTTAAAAATTTAGAGCAGGTAATAAAGAAAAAATATAATGATATTAAAATTTTTGATGGAATTGTTTTAGATCTTGGCTTGTCGTCAGCTCAACTTGAAGATAGGAATAGAGGCTTTTCTTTTAAGTCAGACACCCCACTGAATATGTCTTTTGGAAATAATGTTTTAGACGCTAAAATTCAAACAACAGAATACATTGTAAATAATTTAAAACAAGAAGAACTTTGTAGAATATTTAGGAAATATGGAGACGAGAGATTTGCCAAAAGAATAGCTCAGAATATATGCGAAGAGCGTAAAATAAATATTATAAAAACAACAGATAGTCTTGTTAAAATAATTAAATCAGCAATTCCAAAAAAATTCCAAAAAAATAGAATACATCCTGCAACTAAAGTATTTCAAGCGTTAAGAATTGCCACAAATAATGAATTAAATAATTTAGAAGAAGTATTGCCAATAGCAATAAAAATATTAAAAAAAGGCGGTAGGATTGTTGTAATATCATATCATAGTTTAGAAGATAGAATCGTAAAACATTTTTTTAAAAGAGAAATAAAAAATTGTTTATGTCCTCCAATAATACCTGAATGTAGATGTGAGCATAAAGCACAAATAAAATTAATATTAAAAAATAGAAAAAAATTAATACTTCCTTCTGAAAAAGAAATAATAAATAATACAAGAGCAAGAAGTGCAAAGATGAGAGTAGCTGAAAAATTATAAAATATATAAAATTTATATTATAAAAAAAATTATGATAAAAGAAATAAAAATAAAATTAGTTAATAATTTTAATAAAAGAAAGGTAAATTTAAAAATAGTGAATATGTTTTTATTTTTAATCATAGTGCTATGTGTTGTTTTTTATGTTGTGGAAGCAAATAATTTAGTTGTAAAAGGATTTAAATTACAAGAATTAAGGAAGGAAGTAAGGATTGTAAATGATAAAAAAATTGAGTATAAGCTTGATATAATGTCTTTAGAGTCATATAATAATTTGAGCAGAAGAGCAAAAGATATAAAAATGATTGCTGTTGGAAGCATTGACTACATATCAATAGACAGAGAAATGGCCAAGAGATAATTTTAATTTGATTGATTGTGAAATAAAGTTTTTAAATTTGTAACCAAGAAAGATTTAATAATTATGAATGTTTGGAAAAATAATAAAGTAGAAAAAAAGTTTTCTTTTGAGAATAATCGTATAAATTTTTTAATTGCGGTTATTTTTTTGTTAGGAGGGTTAATTATATATAGATTGTTTGAATTACAAATAAAAGAGCATGATTTATATGTTGCTATGGCATCAAATCAACATCAAATTTTTAATAAGTTAAAACCTGATAGAGGAAATATATTTATGAGTGATTACCAGACTGGAAGTCGTTTGTATCCATTGGCAACAAATAAAGAATTTGCATTAGTTTATGTAATTCCAAAAGATATAAAAAATTATGATGAAATATCTGAAAAATTATATATTGTATTTGATCAAGAAATTATCAATAAAGAAGTTGATAAATTATTAAAAAAAATAGATAATGAAAAATTAGAAAAAGAATTAAAATATATTGAAAATTTAAATTTAAATAATGATGGAAAAAACGAAAAAATTATAGAAATCAAAGCAAACCACAATACAATGCTATTAAGTTTAGAACATAAAGAATTTATTGACATAAAGAGAGAGTTAGAAATAAATTTAAGAAAAGAAAAGGTAATTAATGAATATTTAAAAAAACTTAAAAAGAAAAATGATCCATATGAGCCTATTAAGAAAAAAGTAGATGAAGAAACATTAAAAAAATTATATTCTGTTATTTTAAGTAGTGAGAAAAACATAATTAATGTTGATGATTTGATTTTTAAAAATAGAAAAATTTGGTTAAAACATCAAAATGATGAATTGGAAGAGTTGATTTTGAATGGTATTTCTTATAAAATGATTTTGCATAGATATTATCCAGAAGATAATGTTGGTTCTCATGTTGTTGGATTTACAAGTCTTTTGGATGATGTTAATAAGGGTAATTATGGATTAGAAGGTTTTTTTGATATTGAATTGTCTGGCGAATATGGATTAATAAAATCAGAAAGAAGTGCCAATAAAGCTGCTATTATATTAAATGACAGGGAATACAGTAGTCCTGTTAATGGAAGTGATTTTGTTTTAACAATTGATAGATCTATTCAATTTATGGCTTGCAAAAAACTTAATGAAGTTGCTTTAAGACAAGGAGCAGATGGTGGCACAGTTATTGTTATGGAGCCAAGCACTGGAGCTATTATAGCAATGTGTTCTTATCCTGATTATGATCCTAATTTTTATAAAGATGTTAAAGATATAAAAATTTATAATAACCCAGCTATTTTTGAACAATATGAGCCAGGATCTGTTTTTAAAACTATTACAATGGCTATAGCGTTAGATCAAGAAAAAGTAACTCCTGACACAAAATATTTTGATGAAGGTCAAATTATGATAGAAGGTTGGCATAAACCAATTAAAAATTCTGATTATGACATTAAGGGTGGGCATGGAGAAGTAAATATGAATATAGTTTTAGAGGAATCATTAAATACAGGTGCTATTTTCGCAATGAGACAGGTTGAAAAAAAAATTTTTGTTGATTATATAAAAAAATTTGGGTTTGGAGAGAAAATAGGAATAGAACTTCAAACAGAAAATTTAGGGAATATAAATAATTTATTAAAATCAAAAATTCAAGAAATTTATCTTGCGACCGCTTCTTATGGCCAAGGAATTTCAACAACTCCCTTGCAAATGGTTAGTTCTTATAATGCAATCGCAAATAAAGGAATTTTAATGAAACCATATTTGGTAAAAGAGATTATTCATAATGGAGGAGCTAGAGAGAAAATTTATCCAAAACAAATTCGTAGAGTTATTTCTGAGCGTGCTTCAGTTTTAGTTTCTGGAATGTTGGTAAATGTTGTTGAAGGTGGACATGCAATAAAAGCTAAAGTTGATGGATATTATATTGGAGGAAAAACAGGTACTGCGGAAGTAGCGTCTAGAGTAAGACGAGGTTATAGTAATAAAACAATCCATACTTTTATAGGTTATGGACCGATTGATGATCCAAAATTTGTAATGTTAGTAAAATTAGATGATCCTAAAGATGTTCAATATTCAGCTTCTTCGGCAGCACCTTTATTTGGAGAAATATCTAAATTTATGTTAAATTATTGGCAAATTGAAAAAGAAAGAGATTGATATAAATTATAAATTGTTTGCAATTTTTTTATATTGTTATATAATTTAAGCTAATTATAATAAATAAAATTAATAAAAATTTTATGTCTGAACAAATTATATCCAAAGAAGGGTATGACAAATTAAAAAAAGAATTAAATTTTTTATCAGAAACAAAGCGCTTAGAAATAGCAAAGAGAATTGAGTTTGCGAAGGAATTGGGTGATTTAAGTGAGAATGCGGAATACCATGAGGCTAAAGACGCACAAGCATTTAATCAGGGGCGTATTATGGATATTACATCTATTTTAAAAAATGTGACCATTGTATCAAGCCAAGGAGTTGCTGGTAATGTGGCTATGGGTTCTACGATTTTAGTTGAAATTAATGGCAATAAAAAAAAATTTAAAATAGTAAGTTTTAACGAGGCAGATCCATCTTTTGGAAAAATATCTAATGAATCTCCTTTAGGAGTGGCTTTTTTAAATAAAAAGAAAGGTGATATTGTAAATGTGAAGGTACCAAAGGGGGAATTAAAATATAAAATTTTAGAAATTAAATAATATTATCATGGCAAATACTAAATTCATTATTCCAAATAAAATTTTTAATAGCGAACGCGATGATCGTTTAAAAAAATTAGATAAATTAAAAAAATTTAATATTAATCCTTATCCTGCTGAAGCATATAGAACTGATACAATAAAAAATATTTTTGACAAATTTAGTCTTTTAGAAAAAAATCAAAAAAAAATATCCATTGTTGGCAGGTTAAGGAGTTTACGAGGCCATGGAAATTTAACTTTTGCTAATATTCAAGATGTAAGTGGAAAAATTCAAATTGCTTTATCTAAAAAGGAGATTGGATCTGAGGATTACAAAATGTTTACAAAATTAATTGATATAGGCGATTTTATTGAGGTTAAAGGTAATTGTTTTGTTACGCATAAAGGTGAGCAGAGTGTAAAAATTAAGCATTGGAAAATATTATCTAAGGCTATTCGTCCTCTTCCTGAAAAATGGCATGGGATTAAAGATGATGAGGAAAAATTACGAAAAAGATATTTAGATATTTTATTTAATTCAGAGGTTCGTGACATGATTCAGAAAAAATTTAAATTTTGGAATTCGGTTAGGGAATTTATGATTAAAAAAGGATTTTTAGAAGTAGAAACCCCAGTATTAGAAAATACAACAGGTGGGGCAGATGCGCGTCCATTTATTACGCATCATAATGCGTTAGATGTTGATGTGTATTTAAGAATTTCTGCTGGCGAATTGTGGCAAAAAAGATTAATGGTAGCAGGATTTGAAAAAACATTTGAAATAGGTAGAATTTTTAGAAATGAAGGAATGTCGCCAGAACATTTGCAAGATTATACTCAAATGGAATTTTATTGGGCATATGCTAATTATAAAAATGGGATGAAGTTGGTTGAAGAATTGTATAAGTTTATAGCCAAAGAAACTTTCCAAACTCTTAAATTTAAGATAAGAGGTTTTGATGTGGATTTAGAAAAAAAATGGGAATTATATGATTATCAAGAAACAGTTAAAAAGCAGACAGGCATTGATATTCTTAATACTAATCTTAAAGAAATAAAAATAAAGCTTAAAGAATTAAAAATTAATTATGATAAAAAAGGATTTAATATTACGCGTGCGATTGATAATCTTTGGAAATATTGCCGTAAAAAGATTAGTGGACCTGGATTTTTAGTTGGTATTCCTGTTGCTGTTTCGCCTTTAGCCAAACAGGATGATAAATGTATGGAAATAACTCAAAGATTTCAGCCTATCATAGCAGGTTCTGAATTAGGGAATGGTTATAGTGAACTTAATGATCCAGTTGATCAGGCTAAGCGGTTTACTGAGCAACAAAAGCTAAGAGAAGCAGGAGACGATGAAGCACAAATGTTTGATCGTGAATTTGTGGAAGCACTTGAATATGGAATGCCACCTGCTTGTGGATTTGGATTTAGTGAAAGATTATTTAGTTTTTTGATGGATAAAACTATACGAGAATGTCAAATTTTTCCTTTAATGAAAATGAAGCAATAGAAGTTATTTTAGATTTTTAAAGTAAGAATAATGATAAATTAATTAAAAAAATAATTTTTGACATTAGTCTAATAATTTGATAATATAATTGTTATAGTATTAAATTTTTAATTTAAAGTATATGTTAGACATAAAATTTATTCGCGAAAATTCTGATAAAATCAAAGAAGCAATAAAAAATAAAAATATTGATTTAGATATTGATAAACTTCTTAAATTAGATAAGAAAAAAAGGGAATTGCAAGCTATTATTGATGAATTTAGATCTAAAAAAAATGAGATGGCAAGGATTGCACAAAACGGTAAGCCAACAGCAACTCAAGTTCAGCAAGGTAAAAAAATAAAAAAAGATATTGTGTCTGCTGAGGAACAATTTAGAATATTTAATGAAAAATACATTGCTTTAATGGTTAAAGTTCCAGCTATTCCTTCAAAAGACACTCCAATTGGAAGAAATGATAGTGAAAATGTTGAAGTTTATAAGTGGGGAGAGCCTACAAAATTTGATTTTAAGCCAAAAAGTCATATTGAAATAGCTAATGATTTGGATTTATTTGATATTAAGCGTGGAGTGAAAGTTGCTGGTTATCGTGGATATTATGTTAAAAATGAAGCTGTTAGCTTGCAAATTGCCTTAATGATGTTTGCTTTGGAAAAATTAATTTCTCGTGGATTTTCACCAATGATTCCACCGACTTTAGTTCGTGAATTTGCTTTATTTGGTAGTGGATATTTTTCTGGAAAAAAATATAATTCAAACATTGATGAAATTTATAAAATAGCAAATGATGAAAAGCAGGTTGATGGAAGTATAAAAAAAGAAGATAAATTTTTAATAGGAACTGCGGAACCCGCATTGCTTGCTTATTATTCAAATGAAATATTAGATGAAAAAGATTTGCCATTAAAAATTTGTGGATTTTCACAATGTTATAGAAGTGAAATTGGAAGTTACGGGAAAGATACAAAAGGACTTTATAGAGTGCATGAATTTATGAAAGTTGAGCAAGTATGTATTTGTAATGCTGATGTAGAAATAGCAGACAAAATTCATAATGAAATGGTTGAAATTTCAAAAGAATTACATCAAGAATTAGGGTTGCCTTATCGTGTTTTGCAAATTTGCACAGGGGACATGGGTATTGGTAAATATAAAATGTTTGATATAGAGGTTTGGATGCCTAGTCGCAATGGATATGGTGAAACAGGTTCAGCTTCTAATTTTTTAGATTGGCAATCAAGAAGGCTTAATGTAAAATATAAAGATAAAAATGGAAATAAAAAATTTGTTTATATGTTAAACAATACTGCCTTACCATCAATTCGTCCAATGATTGCAATTTTAGAAAATTATCAAAAAGCCGATGGCTCCATCGTTGTTCCTGAAGTTTTAAGAAAATATATGCCTGGAAATATAAAGATAATTAAAATTAAATAAATATGGAACAATTTTTAGCGCAAAATTTAATATTGATTTTATTAATGTTTTTTTGGGTATTGCCGTGGAAAGGATATGCTCTTTGGTTATCAGCAAGAAAAGGTCAAAAAACATGGTTTTGTATGTTGTTAATTGTTAATTCTTTAGCAATTATGGAAATTTTATATATTTTTGTATTTAGCAAAAGAAAAAATAATTAAATGTTACGGATAAGCCAAAAAATAAAAATTGATTGTGGTAAAAAAAAATATATAAATCCTTTTTTTCAAAAAAAAAATAGAATTTATGTAATTTTTAATAAAATTTTTATAAAAAATAAATTTATAATTTTTGTAAGTTTATTTTTTATAGTAATTACACCATTGTATTTGTTGTTTTCAGATAAATTTTATATTGATAATTTAGAAATAAATGGATTAATTCGTGTGAAGGAAGATAAAGTTAAAGAAATTGTAGAAAAATCGTTAAATAAAAAAAAATATTTTTTTGGATCAATGAAAAATATTTTTTTGTTAGACAAGGAAATTTTAAGCAATGATCTATATTCTGAATTTTATTTTGAAAAAATAGAAATAAATAAAAATTTTTTAAATTCTTTAAGTATTGAAATACAAGAAAAAGTTTATTCAGTGATATGGAATGAAGCAGGAGAGTATTATTATGTTGATATTGATGGTTATATTGTGAGTAAACTAAATCCTTTAGAAGTTAAAGATAATGTGTATCCGTTAATTGAAAATTTGAGTAATAATTTAATTAATTCTAATAAAGTTAGCGTTGAAGATATAAAAAAAAAGATAAATTATATATTAGAACTTGATAGCAAAATTAAAGATATTAATAATTTAATTAAAATTGAAAAAAAACAAGATTTTAAAATAGAAAAATATATTTTAGACAAGAACGCACGAACTATAAAAATAAAATTATTAAATTGTACTGAATTATATTTTAATACAGAACAAACACAAGAAAAGCAAATTAACAAGTTGTTGATTATAATTAATGAAAAATTAAAGAATGATTTTTGTAATAAGCAATATATTGATTTAAGGTCTGGCGAAAGAGTTTACTATCGTTAAACTATATAATAATTAAGAATATAGCTATATTTAACATTAAAATTGAATATAATTTAGATATGAATTGCTATATTTTGAGCGGTAATAATTTTTAGTTTATATAATATATGGAAACAGCTTTTAAATTAATTTTTTCTTTGGCAATTTTAGTATTTTGTATATTAATAATCGCATTTTTTTTATTAGTATTAAAAATAATATTACTTTTTATGCCAGAAATACATATGATGGGGCTAAATATAAGTATGTATTAATTTATTGGTTATTTTATTAATAGGTTGATTAATCTACATTATGCGAAGTATGTGTGGTGAATATAATATTTTTAAAAAGTTCTCTATTCATTGTCGCCTATTGGTTTTTATATTATAAAATTTTATGATTATCATAAAAAGATGAACGCAAATAAAACAATAATTGAATATTTAGTTGATTTTTTAAATTATTTAGAAATAGAAAAAGGATTAGCGAATAAAACACAAGAAAATTATTCTAGATTTTTAAATAAATTTTTTATTTGGCTTACGAATAATAATTTGGACAAAATAAAACCAAATATGTTAACAAGAGAACATATTTCTAAATATAGAATTTTTTTAGCTAGACATACTAGCAAGCAAATTAAATCAAATCTTAAAAAATCAACACAAAATTATTATTTAATAGCATTAAGAAGTTTTTTAGAATTTTTTGTAGAAAAAAATATTACATCGCTATCCCCTACAATGATTAAATTAGCTAAAGATAAGTCTGATAAAGAAGTTAATTTTTTAAAGTTAGACCAATTAGAAAGATTTTTATTAGCTCCTAATATTAACACAAAAATTGGATTAAGGGATGCTGCCATATTAGAAACATTATTTTCTACTGGATTGCGGGTCGCAGAACTTGTTGCTTTAAATAAAGAGCAATTAAGAATAAAACATAGTACCTGTGATCTTGAAATTGCTATTTTAGGTAAGGGTTTAAAAGTTAGAACTGTTTATTTCTCTAAAAGAGCTGTTAATGCGCTTAGACAATACATAAAAAGCCGCAAAGACATTGACAAAGCATTGTTTATAAATTATAAGCCAGGAATAGAGAAAACTAATTTTTCTCGTAGACTTACAACAAAAAGCATTGAAGACATTGTTAAAAAATATGTTAAAATAGCAGGTTTGCCTATAATGGCAACTCCTCATACAATAAGACATTCTTTTGCTACTGACTTGCTTTCGCAAGGTGCTGATATTCGTTTAGTTCAGGAATTTTTAGGTCATAGAAATATAGCAACAACACAAATTTACGCACATGTAACTAATAAGCAATTAAGAGATGTTCACAAGAAATTACATAGTGGAGAAAGAATGAAAAAAAATAAAAATTTTATAAATTTTTTGTTTCAAATGAATTGATTCTTTTTATTACAAATATTCTAATGGATTAACAGGGATTCCATTAAGACGGACTTCAAAATGTAAATGTGGCCCTGTTGTTGTTAGCCCTGCGCCTTTTGTCCCAGGAGTTCCGCCAACAAGTCCAATTGTTTGTCCTTGAATAACATATTCATCTTCTTTTACATAGATTTTTGATACATGCCCGTAAACAGTTGACAATCCATTACCATGAATTATCATAATATAACTATATTTTTTCCCTGCGTCTTTAGCTATGGCCACATAGCCTGATGCGGCCGCCTTCATAGCTTGCCCTTGAGCTGCTCTTATGTCAATGCCAGAATGTTCAAATAAATATCTAAATGGATAATCAGGATCATGGAAATAAGCTGTAATAAAATTTTTAGTTACAGGCCAAATTAATCCATTGTCATTAAATTCAAGTTTAGTGTTATTTGAATTTGCGATTTTTTGTCGGACAGTTTTTTCTAAGCTTACTATTTCACTCGTTGCTTTATTTTGTTCTTGTTTGGCATCTGCTAATAATTTTTGGTATTTTTTTTCAGAGTTTTTGACTTGATCTACTATAAAATTTTTATTATTTTGTTCATCTTTTAAACTTTTCTTTTTATTTTTTAAATTTTCTTTTAAGACAAGCAATTCTTTATCTTTGTGTTCTAATTCTTCTTTGCCATCCTTAAGTTTTTTTTGATATTTTTTAAGTTTATCAAGACTTGAGCTTAATTCTTTGTTTATATTTTCAAGATGTTTTGCTTGATTTAAAAAATCAACCAATGAATCGTTTATTAGTAAAATTTCAAGAGTCCCTACTTTACTATTTTTATACATCAATTTTAATATACTTGCAATGTGTGTTTTTTCTTTTTTTAATTTTTCGTTGCTGTATTTTATTTCTAGATCAGTTTTTTGAATTTCAAGATTTGTTCTATTTATATCAATTTCAACAGATTCAATGTCAAGATTTGCTTTTGCAAGGCGATTTTCAAGAATATCAAGTTGATTGATAAGATTTGCTTTTTCATTTTGTTTATTTTTTATGTTTTTTGAATATAAGTCTTGTTTTTTTTTAATTTCTTTAATTTTATTTTTATTTGATTTTATAGCACTATTTAATTCTTTTACTTCAGAATTTAAAACTTCATCATTATTTTGATTTTGTCCATACAAAAGATTGGGAGAACAAAATATAAAACTAGTAATTATTATTGTAATTAAAAGTAATTTTTTTTTCATATAAAAAATAAATATTTTTTAAAATTAATTATATTATAACATTTTTCATAAAAAATAAAAAGTGTTTATAAAAAATAAATATTTTTTTGTATACTATATTTGTTTAATTGATTTTTGTTGCTATTTTTATTTTATTTAAGCTTTCTTTTTTTCTTAAAATCCAAGCCACTTCAAATGGCCCAAGACTTGCCTTTTCCCCTGTTAGAGACACTCGCATAGGCCATAAATAATCGCCTATTTTTGCATTTTTAGATTTAATATAATCTATTAAATTTTTTTCTAAATATTTTTTTGTCCATTTTTCTTTTGGAATTTTTTCAAGTTGGACTAAAATTTGTTTTAAATTGTTTTTTACATCTTTTAGGCTTAATTTTTTCCAAATTAGCAATTTTGCAGGATATTTTAGTTTGTCAATAAAAAAGAATTTAGTTAATTCCCCTATTTCATCTAATTGTTTTAATCTTTCTTGCTCAAGTTTTATTACATTAGATATAGAAATTTTAAATGGATTTTTAAAGCCTCCTTTGTTTTTCCAATATTTTTTTAAATATGGTTTACATAATTTAATTAGTTTATCAGATTTCATATTTCTAATATAATATCCATTAAAATAATCTAATTTTTCTATATCAAAAATTGCAGAACTTATAGACATATCTTTGTAGTCAAAAATTTTGGCAATTTCATTTAATTTCATTATTTCTATGTTTTTATTTTTTTTGATTTTGGCATAAGGAGACCATCCTTGTAAAATAGAAAAATTTATCAATGCTTCAGGTAAATAGCCTTTGGTTTTATAATATTCAACTGAAATATCTCCTTGTCGTTTGCTTAATTTTCCGCCTTCTTTGTTTAATGTAAGAGGCATATGGATAAATTTTGGTGGTTCCCAGCCAAAATTTTTGTAAAGCAAAATATTTTTAGGTAAACTTGGTATCCATTCCTCTCCCCTAACAACATGACTAATTTTCATTAAATAATCATCAACAACAACAGCAAATTGATAAGTAGGAATTCCATTTGATTTTATTAAAATATGATCCTCTAAATCTTCTGCTTTAAACTTTATATCTCCTCTGAGTTCATCATTAACAATTACATTGCCCTTAAGTGGCATTTTTTGTCGAATAACATAGCTTCTGCCATCCGCAAGCATTTTTTTTACTTCCTTGTCCCTTAAGTCCCTGCAAGTCATATCATATCGTGGTGATAATTTATTTTTTTGCTGTTTTTCACGCATTTCAGTAAGTCTTTCAGGAGAACAAAAGCAACGATATGCTTTCCCCTCTTTAATAAGTTGGTCAGAATATTTTTTATAAATGCTTAAACGCTTAGTTTGAATGTATGGGCCAAAATTTCCAATATCTTTTTTATTATCATTGCTTGAATTGTTTATAATGGCAGGTCCTTCATCAAATTTAAGATTAAGCCAGTTTAGCGTTTTTGCTAGCCCTTCTTCAGCACCTTCTATTTTTCTTTTTTGATCAGTATCTTCTATTCTTAATATGAATTTGCCATTCAAGCTTTTAGCTATTAAATAATTAAAAAGCACGGTTCTAAGGCTACCAATATGCAAAAATCCAGTTGGGCTTGGTGCAAAACGCAATCGTATTTCTTTATTTATCATAATAAAATTTTATATTATTTTTTTAATACAAATATAAATAAATGTTTATGGCAATAGAAATAGTTAAAAAAATAGATACTAGAATTAATATTATTCGCATTTTATCTATAAGTACACGATTATCGTTTTTATCTTTTTTAAGTAAAATATTAGTAGCATCATTCAATAAGTAAACAAATTTTTTTATTTTTAATTTCATAAATTAAAAGAATTATTCTTTTATTTTGAATTTTTTTAAATTATTTTAGTTAATATTTTTATGTTATCATTGCTTATTTTGCATGTCAATATTGTTAAATTTATTTAAAAATATTTTCATTGATTCTTTTCTTATTTCAGATATTTCATTTATTAGTTTATCTGTTTGAACCCATTTCCAATTAGAATGATCCCAATAATTAATTTTAATATCGTTATCATTGCCTAAAAATTTAGCAATATATAAATTTTGTTTTTGTCCTTTATGTCCCGAATGTCTATTAATTTTATGTTTTCCTGTTTTTTTGCTAAATTTATATTTCCAAAGATTTTTAAAAGATGTAATATATTTAAATTTATTATTTCCAATTTCTTCTTTTAGTTCTCGCATTCCAGCTGTTTTTATGTCTTGGTTGTCTGTCCCGCCTTGAGGTAATTGCCAATGACCATGTTCGTCTTGTCTTTCTACTAATAATATTTTTTGTTTATTGTTTTCAATTTTATAAAGTAAGCAAGCGACATTATCACGATATAAAAAAGGTAAAATAAATCTCCATTTAAAAAATTTCCAAGTAAATTTTATTACAGCGTTATAAATTCTTTTTATTCTTTTTGGCTGCTTCAATAGTCTCCATAGCCATTCTAGCCCTAACATACGCAAAATTTTAGGCGCCCTTTTAATTTTGTTTGTTAAAAAGTCAAATGCACCTCCGACGCCAATAGCGATTTTTACAGATGGAATATTTGATAAATTATAGTTAATAAATTTTTCTTGATAAGGCGCTCCAGTTGTTATAAATAATATATCTGGTTTGAATTTTTGTAAATTAGTAATATTTTGTATTTTTTTATTTTGTTTATCAATATTTTCAATAAAATATTTTTTAATTTTATATTTTTCTAAAACATTTTGTATGTCTTTTTTTTTAGATAATCCATTAGACCAATTTATAACGCCAATTTTTAATTCAGAATTTTTAATTTTAATTTTTTTTAATAAAATATTTAAAGTTAAATCTGCTCCAGTATATCTTTTTAGATTGTAGCCTAAAAACCATCCTGCAAATTTTAATCCAATACCATCTGGAATTGCTAAATCAGCTTTGTTTAATATGTAAAAAAATTCTTCGTCTTTAATTGCGTTTAAGATTAATTCTGGATTAGGTGTAACTATATAATGTTGTTTGCCGTCAATTAAAAAATTTTCAATTTTATTTAAAATTTGTTTTTTAGAAATATTTGCAATATTTATTCCTAATATATTAATATTCATTATTTGTTTGTAGTCAATTTATATTAATTAGTATAAAGGTTTTTTAACGCTTTTGCAAACATAAAAGACGCGTAGTCCTTCGCCAAATTTGGCGAAGGCTATAAAATAATCAAGATTTTCCGTAAAATCATATTTTTTAATTCTATCTTTTATCCAATTTGAAAAATCCCTGCCAACTCCCAGCCATTGGTATAATTTTCTGGCATTAACAAATCTTTTTTTCTCGCCATTAAAATCTTTTTGAATTACTTTTATGTTTACAAGATCGTTCATATATTTTTAAATTTAATTAAATTAGAAATAGTCGTCTATTTTTTTTAATCATAGTTTTAATTTTAATTATTTTAACATCCTTCTCCGTCAACTCATAAAGATCAAAAACAAGTTCATCAATTTTTCGGATTTTTTTTCAAAAAAGGTGATTTTATGAGGTGTGGGGTCATGGAGTGTTGGAATTGAGTTTTGTTTATAATTAGTTCTAGACCTTGTTTTGCTATGTTGTAAGATGCAACATCATCAGAAGTATTCAAAAAATTGAGTCCTTTTTTATCAACTACAAACTCATATTTGTTTTCATCAATTTCTTTTTGAGAATAAGTACTAAACCCACAAGATTTTTCATTATTACAACACCTAAATTTATGATGTTTCCATTTATGTTCATTTTTCATATTATCATCAATTCCTTGTCCACAATGAGGACAATCTGAGCTTGTACCCCTCGTTTTTATATAAGTAAAGATACCCAACTGGTCTATTTCTTTTTTACTTTGCATACTCATTACCATTTTATAATTTGGTGGCACAAGTCCAAGAGTTTTAAATTTATTAAGAAGCATAAATTCAATACGACTTCCAAGATTTATATTTTGCTGAGAAAAGTGTTCATTTTTTGTTTCTATATCCAAATCTTCAAAAGATATGATTCCAAAATGTTTTTTCTGAAGAAAATTTAAAATTCCAACAGCATTCGCACAAATAGCATCTCGTAAATTATTTATTTTTGTAATTGGAACATTTACCGAAATACATCCTTGAGTTTTTATTTCTTTTAAAATTTCTTGTAAATATTTTTCAAGATCTGGTTTTATCTTAGTTTTTTCAAATTCAGAACTTATAAAATAAATAATTGAAGATTTTGTATTCCCATCTTCCGTTGTAATATTTAATTCAAAGTGTTCTGCTTTTTTTTTTGATTTTTTTCGATATTTAATTTTAGCCATTTCAATACCTTTTTTGTTTGTTTTTGTTTGGATCAGTGTTCCAACTTGTTCGATCATTTTTCTTTTTGCATTTTCTAATTTTAAATTCATAAAAGTTGCAATATCTCCATTTCTTACAATTTTCTCATCTATAAGTTTTGCACTTGTAAGATCTAAACACGATTGGATAGTTCCTTTCTTCAAAAGATCTTCTGCGTATGAGATATTTTTATACGCTTCTGTATATTTTGTTCCATTTTTTGTTTCATACGGTACTTTTTTTAATAATTTATCTTCTGGCAATTCCCATATTTCTAAATCAACAGGAACAGGCTTTTTATAAGTTCCAGATTTATTTATAGTTGGATCTATAAAATCAACATCCTTATCTTCAAACTTAAAAATCCCTAATGTCAAAAGCTCTTCATTTCCTCTATCTATTCCATAATAATAAACATTATAAGGATCTGCTTTTATTTTTTTATTAATTACCTCATTAAATATATTAATATTTTTAATTACTTTTTCTTTATTGGCAAATGCCATATCAAATTTTGGCTTATCATTATTTTCAGAAATAGTGGTAGATAAAATATATTCAGCTTGTTTTCGCCTATTTCGTTTTACTTCGTTCCCTGACTTATCCTTTATTGAACCTACTCTTTTTTCTACATAACTAATCGAAAATTGTGGATTTAGTCGAGTCATATATCCACTATCTTTATCTTGATTCCAAAATCGTTTCCAAATTTTGGTGTGTTCTTTTTTATTTTTTCGTTGTTCAAAAAGATTATAACTAGTAATTTGATATATATTTGCTCCATATTTCTTTTCTAATTTTTCTTTTTTTTGATTAGAAATCCTTATTTCTTTACGAATATAACAAGCTTTTTCAAGAGCAACTTGAAAATCTCGTAAATTCTCAAATTGTTTTTCACAAATACTTTTTTTCGTTATTTCATCTGGTAAATACTCTTCAACCAAAATCATTTTTTTTGTTGCTTCAATCGAAAGAATTGCTTGATAAAACTTAATCAATTCACTTTCATTCCAAGTTTTATCTGAATTTTCTTTTATCATTTCATCTTTTCTTTTTAATTTTCCTTTTTCAAAAAAACCCGAGATTTTTTTAAGTTCTTCAAGTAAATCGCTATCTGTAATAAAAGTATTTTTATCTGTACCAAAACAAAGTTTTTCCAAAGCTCTCAAAGTTAACGATTCAAAAAGATATAGTTTCCAATAATCTGGAGCTTCTGTATCTTTCAATTGTTTTATTTTTTTATAAGCATGAGGCAATTGATATTCTTCTTTATTTCCTACTTGAACTTTTCTATCTCTGGGAATTGTCATTACATAATGTTGATTTTCCTTCTCTAAAAGCATTGCCCACGACTGCAATCTTTCTGCTTCCACTTGCTCTTTTTCAAGAGATTTTACTTCTGCTTTAATTTTTCCATATTCCATTGCAACTTCTTTAAAAAGTTCACAAAGAGTTTTGTATTTAGGGAAAGGATTATTTTTATTTTGAATATCAAAATATTTCTTCCCTCTTGCTATTTTAAGATTTGTAATTTCTGTTTTTAATTTTTTATCTTTTGATTGCTCATATTTTGTTGATTTATCTTGGATAACAATACAATCATCATAAAAATCTTGAAATTGTTTTTCTTTTGTTTTTTTAATTTTTATATCTACAAAGTCAAAAAGTGGAACTTCGTGTTTTATGGTTGCTTGCATTTTCTCTTGCAAAGTAAGCTCATAAAACTTTGATTTTTGTTCTGCTTTATATTCTTTTAAAAACTTATAAGCATATTGAAGTTTCAAATGATTCCACTCTTTTATAAATTTTCCTGTTTCATTAAAATTTTCTACAACAAAATATTTATCATCAAGCCTTTTTATTTCATCCTTCAAAAAACATAGGGATTGGCTAAAGACAATTTTTCTATTCTTTGTTTGTATTTCAAGTATTTTTTTACCTTTTTTATTTTCAATATTTTTAATTTCATCAGGATAATTTTTCGGTTTTTTATTCACCGTATAATAATTCAAACTTGCTCGTTCAATTACATGCCCAAAAGATTGTTTTGGTCGTAAGTAATTTTCAATATTTTTCAGAAGATCTTTGCAATCGTTTAAAATTGGTGTCGTCTCACTGATAAGAACATCATCTGCTACCCCTTGAGTGTTTTTGAAAAATTCATAAATAAATTTAAAATTTGTTCTTCTATGAATTTGATGAATATAATACGCAAAATCGGCGTTTCTTTTTTGAGATTCAAGTGGTTGTTTCTCAAGTACTTTAAGATTATTTAAAATACCTAGCTTTTGATCTTCTTGATTTTTTTCTTGCCAGTTTTTATTAACCCATAGTTGAAATTTTTCTAATAAAAATTCAGTATTCTGCAATAATACATAGGTATTTGTTTTGTTTCCATGCTTATTTCTTTTTACTAATTTCTTTTTATTTTTATGAAATTCTTGTTTTGAATACTCTTTAAGCCAAGCAAGTGAAACTTTTGTATTTTTATTTAACACCTGAAAATCATCTTCATCTTGAATAAAAACAAGTTTTGAAAAATTATCTACTACTTGTTTATATCTTTCCAAAAAAGATTTTAAATCCTTTTTGAACTGTATATCCGTAACTCTTTCATAATCATGTTTTACGGGTAACAGATTAAACCGCACCGTCTTCGTAACCTCATACAAATTTGTAAAATTGTTCATAATATTAAAATTAAAAATTATTTTAAGAATTAATAACCACCTCTCGTTCCTCCCCTAACCCATACAACTCATAAACCATCCCATCAATTTTTTTCTCCAACTCCCCCGTATCCGCTTTTGAATTGTCTTTTTTCTTTTCCAAAATTTGATCAACTAATTTGATGAATGGTTTTTGCTTTTTGGCGTTAATAATTTTTAATGGCAAATTTAGCAATGGTTCTTTGTCAATTTGATAATTATCGCCTTGCATTTTGCCTTGATTTTTTAACCAAAATTTTATCAATTTTGAATTCAACAACGCTGTTAAATATTTTAAATCAGATCGTTCTGTTTTTATTACATAAAATGTCGCTGACACATAGCAATCAAAATCAGTATAACAAAATTGAGGTTCAGCGCATTTTCTTGCTACTATTAATTTTTCGTCTTTGAAGAATTTTTCATCTCTCGCTCTATGCAATCCATAGGGTTTATTACTTGAAGTTATAATTTTTTGAAATTTATCCAAATGCTTTTTTATATTCGGATATGGTTTTATATTTTTGGGATTTTTAAATTTTGAATCCGTGTAAATAATCCATTCCTTATTTTTTAAATCGCATTGCCATTTATGTATTTGCTTTGTCGTGTAATAAGGTTTTGTTAGTTTTAATTCTTTTTTTGTTAAATTTAATTTATTTTTTTCCGCTTCAGATAAAACAAAGACTCCATCGCCTATTTTGTAAGAATTGCCTAAAATTTGTTGCGTTTTTTTGCTTACATAATCATAGTGTGGATGTATTCCGTTGGCAACTTCTTTTTCTGTTAGATAAAAATCCGCTTGATCTTTTATTTTTTTAAAAATTTTACTTAAATTATTATTTAAAAATATTACATTTTTATCTTTAAATTTATCTCTTTTAAAATCCACGCTATATTTTACAAACTCATTATTTTTTATATTAAAATCCGAATTTATAAATTCTTCTAATAACTTGTTGTCAACCTTATCATTTAAAAGTTTTCCGTATTTAACAGAATAATTTTTAATCTCGCTATTTTTCTTTAAAATATAAACCATAGTTTGAATTCCAGCGCTTTCAAAAATTTTATAATTTCCAAAATCAAGAAAAGCTAAAATTGTACTATCACTAATTATCTTATTTCTAAATTTTGAAGCGCCAGCGTTTGTTGTCCAATTATTAGGAGCAATATAAGTTTCAATGCCTCCGTCCTTTAGCCAATCCAACCCCATCGCTCCAAAAAAATACCATAAATCCATTTTCCCTTTATAATAATCGCTTGAATGCAAACCGTCAAAAACTGATTTCTTTGTATACTCTTTAATATACGGCGGATTTCCAATCACTACATCAAACCCCTCAACCCCAAACATCCATTCTGAATCAAAAAAGTTAGCGGAAATA
>JBQVMC010000006.1:0-31457 GCA_052361145.1 Methanosarcinaceae archaeon | reverse complement strand
TGCAAAAATACCACTGGCCTGGAAATGTCAGGGAACTTCAGAATGTGCTGAAACGGATTCTGGTGATGGGCAATTGGAAAGAAATTGTTGATGAACTTACACACAGCAGTTACGCCACAGACAATTTGACATCAACAGAGAAATCTTCAAAAGAGCCTTCAATTGTCTCTGACATACTAAATTCTGTAGGCGGTTCTCTACCTGATCTTGAATCATTTTCCCTTAAAGAGATAAAGAGAAGGACTCTTGACAAGGCTGAAAAAGAGGCGATTTCTTATGTTCTGGGCAGAACGGATTGGAATCGGAGTAAAGCAGCCAAAATTTTAAAAATAAGCTATAAAACGCTATTATATAAAATCAGCGATCTTAATATTGAACGTCCTCCAAAATTCTGATGGCATCGTAAAAATTCACTTTTCACCACTGAGCTCACAGAGAACACAGAGAAAAACCAGTTTAATTAACTATTTATTTCTGTGAACTCAGTGTTCTCTGTGGTAAATTCAACTTTTTAAAAGACAATCAATTCTGATGCTCTCGTAAAAAAACGTTATGAGAAATCATTTTATAATGCCAAAATCAAGAAGCTCCGGATTTCGGCGTATAAGGACAAGCCGGGAACGACGAAAATTCATGTATTCATTTTGTATTCCGGAAAGAAGAAGCCGGAAGCGACGGAAAGAGAAAGAACGCCGTAAATTTGATTATACATATCATGTCCCGGAAAGAAGAGACGGGGGACGTCGGACAGTCGGAAATCGCAGGCAATTTCAATACACGATTCATATTCCGGAAAGAAGAAAGTGTACAGATCGCCGCAGTGGCGGGGACAGGAGAAGCTCGTTGCAATAAAAAGCCGCTCGGAAATTTTCCCGAACGGCTTTTTTCTTATGTATTTTTAAAGTTTTTATTACTTTTTAAATAATTTCTTACGCCCAAAGCCTGCCACACCAATAAGAGCTATGCCCAGCAGCAGCATGGAAGTTTGTTCTGAGATTGCATTGCCGGAATCTAGTGCGAAGGCGTTTCCGGTGAAAACAAAATTTATAAAAACTATTGCTAAAAATGAAACAATCAAAACAATTAAAACCTTCTTCATGACATTTTCCCTCTTTTATAAATTAAATTTCAAAATTTAGAAATATTAAATACACTTGAAACTTATATTAGCAAGAGATATGCCAGTTAGATAAAACATCGGTATTAATTCTTTTGTTAAATTGTTTGTTTGAATATCATCTTTAATATCATATGGTTAGCGGTTTGCAAATTAATACTTATTGAGATGATGCCTTTTATCGTTGATAAATGTTACAGAAATCCAGCTTCATTATTATGTAAAAAATTCAACAATTACATAAAAAGTATGTAATATATTTCACATTGACCACCCCAGTTAAATCCGCCTCAGTTGAATAGGCTGCGCATTCCACGGGGTAAACTTTAAGGTACTCCCCATTGTCAAGACAAAAAACAGGGTTTTTTAAGGTGCACTTTTGAGCTAAAAACAATCCTGAAGATTAATAAAATAATAATAAACAGAGCAACGTCCCGTAGGGAAATTGATCTACGATAAGGCTTTTCTTTGGAAAAAGCCATTAAAATATATCTTTGCCGGGGTCTGGTAATCCAAAGACTGATGAGGTCGTTCATTATTGTAAAAGTCAAAATATTCCCCAATGTCTTGAATAGCCTCCCGGACGGTTTCATAGTTGTGAAGATAAACACGTTCGTATTTCACGCTACGCCATAAGCGCTCTACGAAGATGTTATCCATGGCTCGGCCCCGGCCGTCCATGCTGATCGTTACTCCGGCCTCTTTTAAGGTGCCGGTAAAGTCTTCGCTGGTAAACTGGCTGCCTTGATCTGTGTTAAATATTTCAGGTTTTGCAACCTTTAAAGCATCCTGTAAGGCTTTTATACAAAACTCCTTGTCCAGTGTTGTTGAAAATTCGTAGCTCAAGACATACCGGCTGAACCAGTCTATCACTGCTACGAGATAGATAAAGCCTGAATTCAAACGGATATAAGTAATGTCCGTTGACCATACCTGGTCAACTCGATCAATGGAAACACCTCGCAGCAGGTATGGATATATTTTATGCTCTTTTGACGCTTTGCTCAGATTCGGTTTTGGGTATATCGCTTCAAGCCCCATAAGCCGCATTAAACGTCTTATTCGTTTGGGATTGATAGTATGCCCTTTACACCTTAATACGGCCGTCATTTTCTCAATGCCGTAAATCGGATACCGGGTATATTCTTCGTCTATCAATCGCATCAGATACTGATTATAACTGTCATCTCTGGTAGATTGATAGTAATAGCCTGATCTGCCAATCCCAAGCAGGTCACACTGTCGTGTTATCGGTATCCGGGAATGACTTGGATCGACGCATTGACGCTTTAAATCAACCGAGCAGATTAGATTTTTTTTTAAGCCAGTCCAATTCAACCTTTAATTGGCCGATTTGCTGGTAAAGTTCCGCTTGGAGCTCTTCGGTGTCCTTTTCCTTTTTTTTTCGTTTTTGGGAAAAAATATCGGGTAGCTCTTCTAAAAGCCGCTTGCGCCACTGAGTGATTTGGTTTGAATGAACTCCATATTCACTGGATAGTTGGGAAATCGTTTTTTCCTTTTTGAGAGCTTCAAGAGCCACTTTTGCTTTAAATGATGCACTGTAATTTTTTCTAATTTTACCCATTCATGAGCCTCCTTTTTTTTGATCAGGATATGCTCATTTTACACCTTAAACAACTGTCCAGTTTTTGGGGAGTATTATAGTTTGCTCAAACGTTTTTGCAGAACCATAGTCTCCAATAATTAGATCGGTTTGCTCCTTATCCAGATAGAACACGTTCTCCGGTTTAAGATCGCAATGGTAAATCTTGTAGTCGTGAAGGGTTCTGATGCCTTTGAATATTTCTGGAATTACGTTTGATCTTATAAATTCAGGAGTGTACTTCTTGCCAAGGTCCGGGACAGATAAAAGAGTTAGACCTTCTGCATAATCACAAATTTCAAAACAAAACTTGTCCTTGTATTTATTTGCCCCGGTACCAAAATCATGTAGCTTTAAAATATCAGGGTCACGGATCGCTTTAATACGGCTCAAGGCTTCAGGGTTGGGTTCATCCTTGGGATTTGTGAATTTATAATAAAGCTTTAGCGCAAAGGCCTTGCCTCCAGCATCTTCTATTTTATATATTACAGCCTCACCGGTTTGGTTTTCTCCGGAAATGATACCCGTAATTGTATATTTATTATCATTCAACTCAATTTCATCGCCAACGCCAAGTCCATGAGTTATGGTTTTATCGGTTAATTTGGCAGGTGCCGTTTCATAGCCAATAGTTTTATCGCCTGGTTGGGCATTTTCGCTGTAGGTTTCAGTCTTGCCGGGGTCACTTTTGTAAACCTGAGTTTTGTTGTTATCAGTGCTGTTGGTATATGGCCTGGTTTTATTATCTGCCATTACTCCTCCATTGATCTGACCGTGTGATTCAGGGGTTATTCTTAAGTTCTAATGCGTTTTAAACTTACTGAAATTCTTCTTTTTTATTCCTTTTATAGAAAACGATTTTTTATGAAATAATATAACAATTTTAAAAATTATCGGAAGAGTAAAACAAGATGTAGTCACCTCCAATCGCCCATTACCACAAAAGGCGCCCAGTAGTATGGATGGGCGTATTCTTCTTTGGCCTTCACCGCCTATATGGCCAGCAGTAAAATAACCTGTTATTTAATTCATGACCAGTTTTTTGGTGTTTTCCCTAAGCCCGCCTGCGTGGCATCTAAAATCGCCTTCTTTGCATTAGGTTCTTTTGGCAAACAGAGAATATGGACTGTCCGTTCCCAGTAAAAGGGGAGGATAAGCATTTTGAACCATGACCAAAAGCGATTCATCATGCCATCAACCATTGTTTCTCCTTCGACAACAACTAAATATTCACCCCGATTAAAGACTCCGCCACGCTGTGTGATTAATGCTTGGCTTACTGTCTCGGCAGGAATAACTTTGAAAGGGTTTAAAGGTCTTTCAGCTCTAAAAAAACCAAGAACCAAATACCGCATCCAGGGCCTGCGCTTCAAAAGGCCTTGCAGAGTTTCGATCTTTCCCGACTTCAGGTGGTTGAGAATCCGTCCGATATTCGGCAGTAAAAAGGCCCAAATGAGCCTCGCAATCAGTTTTGCAAAGAATTCAAAGATCAGTCCGATTAGCGAACGGACAAGGGTCAGAGGTGAAAAAATTAGACGTGGAATGGCGAAAATGAACTCTAAAACCATGGTCAGAATATCTCCGAGGAAGGCTAAGAATGCTATGGGGAGAGCAAATATGAAAAAAATAGCACCAAGTTTCTCGGCAACAGCTCGTATTATACTTTCAACACCGTTTTTGAGGGCATACCATGGTTTTAATAATATTGAAAATAGCGATGCTATCAGGACTAAGATTTTCTCAATGAAAGTGGGATGGGCCTTTAGAACTAAAAGATTTTCACCTCGCCAGATATCATGGTTGGGTCCCTTTTTTAGGTGTTTTATCTTGACAGACAAAGGATTCTCCATGCACCGTGTTGTTCCTACAGGCTTTTTTTCGGCAGTTGTGGCAATAGCTTTATCTTTAAGCACGGCCCAGTCAGGTAGTCTGGTTCCCAAGAGATCTTCTAAGATTTTCCTGTCAGTTGTTTGATGAGTGACTTTCTGTTTAACAATTCTTTTCGTTGTTACTCTCTGAGAATCAACCGCTGCAATATTTTTTTTGCTTTCCGTAGCTTTACCGAAAGCCATTTTTTTAGAGGCTACAGTTTTTTTAACAGCAGAGGTATCACTTCCTGGTTTTTTATGAAGTTTTTTTCCTGCTCCATTTTGGATGTTTTTAATTGCATTTACAGTGGCACCACTACTCTTAGAGATCCTTTTTGCCTCTTCCATGCCGGCATCTTTTATTTGCGATGCTTTGTCCTTTAATTTGTTAAACATTTTTCCTTTTTTCACCATTTGTGTTCCCCTTTAATCTAAAATCTAAAAAATTAAACTGGTAATTTTTATATTGTAGCTCTACCACCCTTTATACGCATTAGCCGGATGATCCATACTTCTTTTATAAAGAACGATTTTTTTGAAATAATATACCAATTTAAAAAATTATCGGCGGAGAGAAGCAAGACCTTGTCTCATCTCCAATCGCCCATCACCACAAAAGGCGCCCAGTAGTATGGATGGGCGTATTCTTCTTTGGCCTTCACCGCCTGCATGGCTAATTGAAGAGAACGGGTTTTGTTTTGATTGTTTTTTACAAAATGCCAATAAAAGTTTTCCATAAAATAGCATGTAGATTCGTCAGATACCTGCCACAGGCTCAGAAGGACAGAGGCAGCACCTGCGTAAAAAAGTCCCCTACTGAGGCCGATGAGCTCATCTGCCGAAGTAAACTGGCTAAGCCCTGAATCACAGGCGCTCAGGGTTACCAGGTTGCAATCAAGCCGAAGCCTGAAAAAGTCCAGAAGGCGTGTTTGCCTGTCTTCTGATTCTGCCGGAGGTACATCAAGGCCGGATAAAAAGGGCTGTTCCTGATTGAACTGGCCATGGCAGGCAAGATGAAAAACGTCATACCTGTTTTTACCCTTTGAAATCAGTCCGAGGTGTGCCTTTTCTCCCTTAAAGACATGCCCGTTAGGGTAAAAAGCTCCGTTAAGAAGATCTGCCTCTTTATCAACATGGGGCAGGTCTCCATTATTGCGGGAGAGTATCAGTGCATGGTCCCTGCCAGTGCGGTTTTTAATATGACAGAGTTGGAGTACTGAGGCTGAGGGACAATAGCCGATCTCAATTTTGTCACATAAATACACATTTTCTTCTCTGTCGTAGAGTGCCTGGAATGGGAGATAATGCCAGAAAAGGTGTGGTGCTATGATCAATTGTTTGCATCTATCCATATAAGGTCTTAAGGGTGCAATAAGTAATTCGAAAAAGTTTGCCAGTGGCCGGCGTACTTCTTTGATGAATTCATGGGAACGTACGTCCATAGCAGTCTTCTGTCTTAATCCGGACATAAGACTCCATACGGATTCCGCTGCCTTATCACAGGGCAGGTCCACGGTTACTACGTTAACGGGTCCATCGTGTGGGATTATGAATAGTTGTAATTTCTCTTCAGTCTGATACAGTTCGAAAAACAGGGCATCTTTGTTTATGAGCCCCTGGATTTGGTTTGTTGGAAGCGTTGACTCCTTGAGGATAGAAGCCTTTTGAGGATCCAGCTCAATTAATTCTGACAATGCTTCATCAAATGTGAGTTCCTTTTCTGAAAGTTCATCCAAAAGAGATTTAGAAAGTATTTCATGTTCATGGCTGATTGCTCTTTCATGTTCCTTTTCGCTGTCCACCTGTTCTTTTTGATAAATTGAGACCAGGTTTTTTTGTATCTCATCAATCTCCCCTAAAAGGACAGCAGCCCTGTAAAAGGCCTCGGGATCTGATTCAATCGATATCCTGTCTATTAAATTCCCTGCTAACAAATCAAGCAACGCCCTTGATTTTGACCTTTCCACATACTCAACGGCCTTATCTGTCTTGTTTAAATTTACCAGACAGTCTATTACCAGCTGGTATGGATCAGTTACTTTATCCGCATAATTGATCCGGTGAGCCTCTTTTTTCAATCCTCCTCTGATGTCCTCTACAAGTTCAATAGCCTTTCGGCAGCTTTTGCAAGCGCCCTCGAAATCGCCCAAATATTCTTTGAGGTGCCGGCCAAGATTGATAAGTGCCGCAGCTTCACCTGATTTTGAGCCGATCTGTCGCTGGATTTTCACAGCATCCATAAAGGCTTTCCGGGCTTCATCTGCTCTATCTGAGAGTTGATAAACAAAGCCCATGTTGCCCATGGAAAGTGCTTGCAGGTTAAAGGAGCCAATATCATTGCTGATTGATTGGGCCTCATTAATCAGGGATGCAGCCCATTCAATATGCTCACCCGATGAAGTATCCCGGAGAATACACATGGCAAGATTATTCAAAATAAGGGCTTTATTACGAAGATCATTTTCCTGGTGAGCGATTTCAAGGGCGTCTTCCAGGGCCTCAATGGCCGGATCCAACTCCTCTGCTTCCAAAAAAAGACAGGCAAGGTTATTCAAACATACCGGCAATACCTTGTTGTCATTTTTCTGAGCACAAAGGTTAACCGCCTTAAGCGCATATTCAAGGGCTGCATCAAAGTTTTTATCTATATCGCTGCTGAGAACACTCAAGGTAGTAAGTATTTTTTGCCCAAGGCCCCATCGATCTTCCTGCCCGCTGATAAGTTCCATGGCTTTTTGGCAATATTCTATGCCCTTTTGGAAATCGCCCATTTTTAGGTGATAAGTCCCCAGACTCTGCGTGGCCTTGACTGTGGTATCCAGATCTCCTGTTTCTTCAGCCAATTCCAAGGCAAGCTGATGATACTGGCCGGCCTTTGTTGAATTACCAAAAACCCATTCAACATCACCAAGAAGATCGTAACAAAGCGCCCTGAGTCGTTTAGCCACGAACTCTGTAGCTATGTCCAGAGCGCCAAGGGAAGGTTTGTTCACATATGTATAGAGATCAATAGTTTTTAACAGCAAATCTCGCGCTTCAAAATACCGGCATTGTTCATAAAGGAGCATTGCTTGTTGAGGAACGCTTATAATGTCATTCAAGACTTGTGCTGTTTGGTCTCGATATTTATCAGGCAGTGATTCTAAAGCGTTTGTAAGGAATGATTTGTTGGAAATGATGTTTTTCAGCAGGTCTCCCTGGTCTTTTGGCAGGGAGTCGATAACAGCTTTAAATCCTGTATCGGCCTTGAGAACCTTGTTTATTTCATCTGTTGAAAAGGGAAATTGCATCTTTTAAACTGCCTTTCCAAGAGTAATGAAAATTGACGGTTTTGTAAAACGCCCAACTTCTGCGTTGTGCTGCATTTCGCAATCATTCAACGTACGATTAGTACGCCTAATGATTACAAAATTTGCACGCCTTGAATTTGAACTTTTTGCGAAACCGTCTAAATCAATCTATTTTCATATTCAATTTGACTATTTGATCTTCCCCAGAAACCATGACAGCATTATAATTTCCAGAACCCTGGAGAAAAAAAATCGCTTTGCCATTTTCGTCGGTTGATTTCTTTTGTTTTTTTCCCGGGCCGGTAAGGGTAATTTCTATGTTGGCCATGAATTCTTCGGTTTTTTTATCGAGCAACGATACCCACATTTCTATTATCTGTCCTGCCTTATCCGTTCTAAAAGATGCTTGTACCGATATAAGAGGGTGGTCAAATTCCTGTAAAATACGAATTGGTTGCTCCTCTTGCTGTTTGCCATCTTTACCTCTTGATGGTACCAACAATGGAGTACTTAAAACCTCGCTTGTTGTTTTTATTACTTCAAGTATTTTCTTTGATGAATTTATTACAATATCCATTACATTTATGCCTGGTTTGTCAATTCTGTCTAAAAGGTCTAATGTCTTTTGAAAGAGTGTGAAATTTTCATTTTGATCCTCTTTTAAAAGAAACCTTTCATAAGTTTGAATTATTCCTTTCCGGCAGGCCGGGCAATTTTGGCAATGATCTTTAAATTGTTTAAATTCATTTAAGGGCATAGTTTCTTTGAATAATTTATTATAGTCTTCCTCAGAGAAAATATCGCATGGAATATAGCTATCCATCTTTGTTTTTATCTCTAGTGATTTATTAACAAGTTTTAGTATCTGATTTATGAAATCTTTCTTTTCCACCAATGGCTTATGCTCCTGTATAACGACAAAAATGTAAAATGCTTACGAGCCAATTTCAAAACGTCCCCTTTTGACCGATATCTGCGTCAGGCTAAAATTTTAATCCTCGAAATACTAAATGTATTCCTGTGGTTAAAATTTTCGCCTTCCTTGATCTTGAACAAAATTGAACATTTTGAAACTGCCTCTTACGTTTCTATTACTAAGAAACGCTGTTTTTTAATTTCCTGCGAAGGCTTTCTCTGGCTCTTATCAAAATGTTGCTGATTTGAGACACCTTTTTTTCCGGTAAACCAACAAGCTGTGCAATCTCACGGTTAGATGGTCTGCACAAGCTTTTACCTTTTTCTAAAAGACTATTTCTTTTGTCAGATTTTTTTTCAATTTCAGCTCTGAGACCTTCGATCTCTTGATTGTTAATTTTTTTTATATCTTTCTCTTTTTCAGCAAGAAGGGCTTCTATTCGCCTGATCTCATACCAAAGTAGAACAGATTTTCCCATGACCTCGATTCTTTTTTCTTCTTTACGCTCAACTATCCGCATTATTTCATCAAGTTGATTTTTCAGAGTACTTATGGGGAAACTGTTAAAATTTGCTAATTCTTCTTTTTCATCTTCGGAAAATGGCAGGTAAAAAATAAAACTTAAACGAAAAACCCACAGTTTTTGTTCAACCTTTATTTCACTGATCTCGTTCAGTGCTGTTTTAAGATAGGATTTTATATCATTTTGTTTAGATCTGTTAAAATCCTCGTGATTATTGCTAATAGTATCTTCAATAATAAGATTTTCTTTACCCTTTAAATTATCAGACAGGGAAAGGGTGGACTTTTCAATTTGTTTTTCAGGTAGTCTTTTTTTTCTGTTCTGTGCTTTAATCCAGTCTATTGTCTGGTTTCTGGAGAGTGTCCAGAGCCATGAGCTGACGCCTGACGGATTCTTACACTTATAAAGGGCTCTTTTTTTATATAATTTAATAACAATAATTTCGTGAATATCCCATACAATCTCCTGATTTTTATAAAAATTCCTGTAACCACTATTTTCGAGTTTGTTTTTAATTGCATGTTTTATAACAGGGATGAAACGGCGGAAGAACTCCTCCCAGGCAGGGCGATTATTATCAAGACAATATTGGACTAGCGGTCGGTCTTCTATCTTCGTAAAGTCTATTCTCTTTTCTGTAAAGTTTTCTTTTTTTTCCATGGAAGTGTTGATATTGCGGCTAATTCTCTTGATATTCATAAGTGTTTTAAAAAATAATATAAATATTGCTAGTTAATGTAACTAACTGAAAATTAATAAAATGTCAACTCTTTTTTCTTAACATCCCTTTCAATTGCATCTATGGTTTTCCTGTTTTTTGTAATGTTTCGTTGTTTTTGTCGTTATGCTTGACTGTGTTTAGGATATCAGCCGAGAGCTTAGAGTCGTTAGGCTTAGTAATCAACAAACTTTCGTGTTTCTTATGTGGAGGTGTCAATGGGTAAAGCTGCAAACCAGCGAAGAATAAAAAGGATTAAATTCCTGGCTCATTTAGCACAGGAAAAACCTGAACTTTTTGAAAAGGAGTGGGAAAAAAGGCTCTCGTCCTGGGCTAAGGAAATTAAAGTAAGCGGTGCAAATTCAAGAAAACAAATATTATCGGATGCGTATAAAATACTTAGCGCATGCGGGAGAAAAACTTTTAAAGAATACGCCCCTGTTACACATGAGATTTTGTTTGAGCAGTATAACCCGTCATTTTTTATTTCTGTTAACCGTTGCGTTTCAAATTATTCAAAATTGGAAGAGATGGGGGCTTTGTATGGTCGATTAAGAGAGGGATGGAAAAAAATCTATTATCAAGGGCCATCCGTTTAAAATTGATGGCGTCGTAAAAAGTCGAATTTACCAAAGAGGACACTGAGTTCACAGAGATAACTAATAAATCAAGATATTCTCTGAGCTTTCTGCGAGCTCGGTGGTAAAAAATTAATTAATTCGAAACCATAAATTCGCGAGAGGTAATAAATGAGCATCGACCAGTTAAAAGAAAAAGAGAATTCAGAAAAGAAAAAGCGGTTTGAAAGAAAGGGAAAAAAGCTTAACAGAGAGCTGGCAATGGTAGCTGAAATGGAAGCTCTGTCGGAAAATAATCTGAAAGCTAAAGCAGCAATGGTAACAGAACTTGTGGATATGGGTTTTTCCCTTAAGGCTATTGAAAGAATACTGGGGATTAAGAGTGAGGTGTTGGACAGGTTGTTATAATTGGTTCTTCTCCAAGTTCGTTGGAGAAAAGGATTCCAGGATTCAAGGGTTATGTCAGAGGGTTTTTCGATCACACAGGATAAAATAGGAGGTCACACATGGTCACAGAACAGCTCGGGAGCGTCGCAGTAAGTTGGTCCAAAGGAACCAAACACCGGCTCTACGAAGACCGCTACAGGATCCTTTCCCGTGATGTTCCCCTGGTATCCGGAGCCAGGCGCGGGGAAATATTTGCCGTTTTCGACGGCATCGGTAGTGCGCCGCGCGGGATGTCCGCAGCCCAGGAGATGGCAGACTGTCTGGTACGATTTTTTCGAGACATTGAGTTTTGCCAGCCTACTTGGAGAGGTATTCACAGCTTGTTGTTGGAAGCCAATAACGACATTTGTAAGTGGGGCTTTATGACTGGCACCGACAAACCATTGGGCGGCTGTGCCGGAACTGTAGTTTGGCTGTTGGAGGAGAAGTTGACCATTCTTCACGCTGGGGACACCAAAGCGATGCTCATCAGAGATGGTCAGGCCAATACGCTTACACGAGATCACCATGCCTCTGACGGTGCCCTTTATCAGTTTTTCGGATTGGGCGACTCATTAAAAATCGATGTCGAACAGTTCACCGTCGAGGAATCCGACCGGATACTCCTGATGAGTGACGGTGTCACACAGATCATAGAGCCGTATCAGGCCGTCGCCATTGTAGAGGAGAACATCGATGTATCCAGGGCGGTCGAATCTTTGGCCCAGCGCTCTCTTGCCTTGGGCACCACGGACGATATCACTGCCATGCTGGTCCAAATTGAAGAAATCTGGGAATGAATCAACGCGAGCTGAAATTTAGTTATTATTGTCCGTAGATTATTGTCTGTTGTGGGTTGTTGAAACTGTTTTTGTGCCTTGGTGTCTTCGTGGCTGAACCATTACGAAATAACAAGATTAAATTTAATGAGGGCAGAATGAAACCTAAAAAGATATTTCCCAAAATACATGTTTTAAGATCAGGTAGAGGGTTTGAGGGTGTTGGAGGGCTGAAACTAAAATCTATACTTAAGGGTGATTTGCTTCTTGATAAGTCCTCATCATATGGAGAATCAAATCCTTTTCTTAATCGCTTAAATCCTGCGACTCAGCAAAGGTCTCGCGAAGACTTTCTTCATGCCATATCATCCTGGCCTTCGAGTACCACTCTGGAGCTTCACCTAACGGCATTGCCTGACTTGCTTTACAGACCAAAAGGAAATTTATGGATCACTATTTTTATCAGGAGTTTTGCTTCCTCAAAAGAAAAAGTAAAAGAAGATATTATCTCCAGGTATTTAGGATTGGCACCGATACTGTCTGCGTTTATTCCTGAAGCTGAATTTGTACCTATAACGAATGAAGTGGAACTGGAAGAAAGAATTGTTCCGTTCGAGCCTGCCCATGCCCTGGCTGTACAACGAAGGGAAAAGTCCATATCATTGTCAGCCCCTTTAAGAAGATTATCCGTCGGGTTTGGTAAGGTGGAAGAAAAGGGCGTGAAAAATGAAAATGTTGTAAGACACCTTTTTCCATGGACGCCCTCTTATGATGACAGTTCGAACCTGATTTCAATTTTAATGGGCCAATTAGATCCTGTCCAGATTATTATTCGGTTGAAGCCGGTTAACGCTAGTCAAAACACACTTGATCGACTTAGAAAAAATATACAGGTATGCGAACTTTTTCTATCCGGGATTAAGGAATACCAGGTTACATTAAACAGGCAAGCCGGTTCGATTAAAGATATTTCACTGATTGAACTGGCACAGCTTGGTAGGGCTTGTTTTAATATGGGGGTTTTTATACTTGCTCCCGGATATATCGACAGGTCTTTAGGAAATATTTTAGGCAGCGCAATCACCGGGCCTTTATCCATTCAAAAAGAGAATGATATTTTTACAGGCGGGTTTACAGTAAAAGATGTAAAAGCAAGTGAAGTAAGTAACAGATGCTATTTCTCAGAAAAGGAGCCTTTTACACTTAAAGAGGCTGGAACTGCTTTCAAACTGCCGTTTCCTCCCATGGAAGAAAATTCCGCTTTACCGGTTAAGCGTTCCAGAACTTCCATCGCCCAGCTCCCATTTGAAGATGTTTCTAATAACGATACAATCAGGCTGTTTATTAATGAACATAAGGGTGCGATTCAACCTGTTGATATAGGTTCGGAAGATAGAATGCGCCACAGTTTTATAATCGGGCAAACCGGTACGGGAAAATCGACATTGATGGAGAGTATGATTCTTCAGGATATACGTGCCGGGCGTGGGCTTGCTGTTATCGACCCCCATGGAGAGATGGTGGATTCCATATTGGGTCGAATTCCGGAAGATCGGGTAGACGATATCATTCTATTTGATCTGTTAGACAGGGAAAGACCCCTTGGTTTCAATATTCTCCAATGGGATACAGTTGAAGAAAGAGATCTTATTATCGACGAACTCTACCTGACCATAGATCGCATATACGACATGAAAATAGCAGGAGGACCTGTATTTGAAACACACTTTAGAGGTATGCTGAAACTTCTTATGGGTGAAAAAAACAGAGGAGATTTTATTCCGACACTTCTCGAGTTTACTACATGTTATCTTAGTAAAGATTTTAGACAGTGGCTTATAAAATCGATAGAAGATCCTCAAATTCAGGATTTTAAGGAAGAACTGGAGAGGACAGGAGGTGATTGTAATGTAAACAACGTTTCGCCGTATATTACTTCTAAATTAAGTCGCTTTATTAATGATACTACCCTAAGACGGATTGTTGGACAGGAAAAGAGCAGCCTGGATTTTGATGAAATCATGAACAATCACAAGGTGCTTCTTGTTAAGCTTGGTAAAGGTCGTTTCGGTGCAACTGTAAGCGGACTGATTTCAAACCAAATTGTGGCAAATCTGAAACTGGCTGCAATGAAACGAGGGGATATACAGCCTGAAGACCGGAAAGATTTTTTTCTGTATGTGGATGAATGTCATAACTTGCCCTCTGAAAACTTTATGGAACTGCTCTCTGAGGCGCGCAAGTATCGTATGGGCCTTGTCTTGGCAACCCAGTATACATCACAACTCAGCAGTTCCCAATCAAACAAAGACAATCTGCTTTCCGCCATTATCGGCAATGTTGGTACAACCCTTATTTTCCGCCTTGGCCAAGAGGATGCCATAAAATTAGGTCCAATATTATCGCCTCATTTTAATTCCCTGGATATCACCGGTCTGCCAAATTGGAATGGTTATGCCCGTATGCAGATGGATAATAAAGCAACGCCGCCATTTAGTTTTCGAACCCAAAAGGATGAAAAACCTTTCAATGATCGGCTATCATCCAAGATAAAAACCTTATCACGCTTGAAATATGGCACCGAGTGCAGCGTGGTGGATTCTCAGATCCTAAACCGGCGAAATGTGTGGAAAGAGAATTAACTGTGCCGATATATCATATTAAAACATTAAAAAGTCCCGGCTGAGCAAAGTTCAACTTCGAACATCGGAGGAGCGGCCTTCGGCCTTGAGGAGCGTCCCTTTGGGACTTGAGGAGCATCCGCCTGCGGCGGATTTAAAGCAAAAAAGCGTAGCGCTAATGGTCGGCACCCCCCGCCGTCAAATTGTAAACAAAAGGAGGATAACTATGAATAAGAACGCATTAACAACTATCGTTGGTATTTTACTGATTCTTTATGCAGTAACTAATTTTGGAGCTTCCATTGGACAATTTGCCAAGGGAAAAGCGGTCAGCGGCACATCTTCGGTGGCTGCGAGTATGGGAAATTTTGCAGGAGATAAAGCCGGGGCAGCAAAAGTTCAAAGAGAAGGAGGCCAAACAAGTGCAATAATCTATTTAATAGCAATATTTATTCTATGCACGGCAATTATAGACCTCGTTGCCGCAGTTGGATTATTTACCGGCCAGAACTGGGCCTTTTCTTTGGTTGTGATCGCTGCGATCTGCGGCATACTTGTAGAGATACAGGATGTTGCCGAAGATGGCTTTGGAATTGGAAAACTAATCTTTTTTTCGGTAAATGCCCTTGCTTTAATTGCTGCTTTTTCTGCAAAAAAAGAGCCTGCGCTTCAACTAAACCAATAGGTCATCAATGATAGTGGGGGGTACCGTTTTGATGGCGTCGTAGAAAGTCCCATCTACTGCGTTGCAGCAGTTTTTAAGACACTCGGCATACTACATGTATTGCCTCGTCCCTGAAAAACCACCGCGCCTTGTATATGGAACTTTCTACTTAACCATCAGTAATACTTTCAAATAACTAAATCATAAATATCTGATATGATTGACAAGTTGTTTTCGGTTACAGTGTCGCAAAGCGGTATATTGTAGCTTTTTACGAGTTCATGAAGCTTAATATTCTTTAAAGGAGATATATAACTATGGCTACTTTTGAATTTTGTTTGAGGTGTATAACAACGGCATTTGAAGCTTTTTGCGGGTCATTTATAATTTTGGTTACCCTGATTGTGCTGTTTAAATTATTTAGAAACAAATCAAATACAAGAGCTGGAAGGGTAAACCGGCCGTAGCTGCCTCGTCAGAGTGAAATTTACAAACAAGGAAATTGAGAGTTATGGTGATAACGATGAATAACAAGGAAAATCAAATTGCCCGATCGGAAATTGAAAAGACCATTACTGATCTTCAAAAGTATTTACAGGATAAAGTTCAGGAAACCGATGCCAGGATATATTCCGAAAAACATACAGCCTCTGAATCCTATCTCAGCGACATGAACGGGTATTCGCGCGGCATAAGCAACGCGACGAACTGGGCGGTCGCTTATTTGGAAAAGAGGCTTCTGGATGAGTAGTAATCCTATATTTTGTCTCTTCCAGTTTTTACCACGGCGTTTCACGGAAATTTCACAGATATTAAATATTGATGGCTTCGTAAAAAGTCCCAATTCCGTCACTCCGGCGAAAGCCGGAGTCCAGAAGCTATTGAAATGACTGGATTCCGGCTTTCGCCGGAATGACGAAAAAGGTATTTTCAGCCTTTTTACGAGTTCATCAATTTTGATAAACTCGTAAAAACACCGATGGCTAAGTAGAAAGTTCCATATACAAGGCGCAGGGGTTTTTCAGGGACAAGGCAATACATGTAGTATGCCGAGTTTCTGAAAAAGCGCTGCAACGCAGTAGATGGGACTTTCTACGACGCCATCAATGTTAGCTAAAGCACATAAAATTATCTTGCCTTTTATCATTAAATAGTGCATAATAAAAGCATCATATAAAATGCTTTTAACACATTCATGAGGTGACAAAATGACATTAAGCATAACTGAGGATATACGTTCAATTACAGATTTAAAGAGAAATACCAACTCAGTCCTTGAACAAATTCATAAGACCAAACGTCCAGTCGTTCTCACAGTGAATGGCAAAGCCAAAGCTGTACTTCTCGCCGCAAAGGAATATGAAAAGATTTCAAATGCATTTAATTTGCTTAAGCTCCTTGTCCCAGCAGAAGTAGATATAAGCAATAACCGTTATAAAGAAGCGAGAGCTTTCTTCAAGGAATTTAAAAGTGGCAAAAAAATATCAGGTTAATTTAACTCAGCAAGCACAAAATGATTTAGAAAAAATCTTTTATTATATTGCGGACGACAGCATTAACAACGCTGCAAATTTTGTTCTTCAACTAGAGAAAAAAGTTTACTCACTTGAAGATTTTCCCGATCGCAATCCATTTATACCTGAGAATGAATTCTTTGGTACTGACTATCGCCATCTAATTTATAAAAAATATCGGATAGTTTACCGAATTGTAGAAAGATCTGTTTTTATTTTAAGAATATTTCATGGGGCAAAACTTCTAAACCTGTAAATGAAATTAGAAAGCTAACCCGCAAAAGCTGCGTGTCAAATGCTTTCCGAGCCTGCATGGCCTTTACGGTAAACAGCCCGGCTTCTTCACGTCAGTTTCATTTGCATTGTAGCAATGATAAAAAAATTCTCGATTAAACGTGATAGAAGTTATTACGCAATCCGCACTGATTATCACAATGGTAGCAAGAAATTATAGAAATATTAGGAGGTGCAAATGCTTTATTTGAACAAAAATGTCAGTATTGGAGCGGAAGATAATATTATTGTGAGATCTGGAAGTAAGGTTATAAACGCAATTGTTCTAAATTCAGGAGAAGGTGAAGGATCTCCTTTTGAGGATGAGTTTTATTGGTTACATGCACCTTCCAAAGGTGTTCAGTATCCTCTATCAGTTGAAGAACCACCGGAAGTACATAGTCAATTTCTTCTGGCAAGAGTTGATATATCTGACATTCCTTTTTCCAAACTTCCCGAAAAGGTGGCAGTACAAAAAAAAGATAATGAAGAGACGTTTAATTTTAAAGTCACTGCAGTAAGCGGACTTAGTGTGGATGAAGGCGGCTATCTAATATATTTAGAATTCGAGAAATAATGGCTAACGAATGGAGCAGGATTGATAGGGTATGCCTTTTCCAAAGTTTTCATAGTTTGAGAGAAACTGCCTTCTCAAAACTCAGTGTTCCCTGGCAACCTCTCATTCAAGCGTTCAGCGATTCTGAATAATAAAGAAAGCTGATGGTTGCCCAATGACCTGTCGGTTTAAAATTGTGATGATTAGTCGAAAGGAGAATTTATGAAAACTGTTTGGAGATGTGCGATTGACATAGATTACACAAATTATGAGAATCTAAAGGAACGTAAAGTTGTTGCCCAAGGATGGAAAACTTTAAGAGACTTGTCTGATCTTGAAAAAATTGCTGATTGGAATGAATTTGTAAAAAAAATGGATGACAAAATAAATGAATCTGAAGTCCCTTCTTATCATGATTTAGAAACGCCTGATGGTAAGATCGAGTACAAGAAAGAATGTGCTAAAATTAAAGAAACTTTTTATAATTTATTACATAACATTAAATGTGGAAATTTGGTCATTGGCACAGAGAAACATACGCCTAAGGGAATTTGTGAAATTACCAATCAATCACATTATTTTTATGATCCCGCTCATGATTATGCCAATTGCTTGGGTCCGGTAGAATGGCATGACCTTGAAATTGTTGGCAAGGTATTAAATATCAATAATATTCTTGAATTATTAGGATATTCTCGGCCGCCCGGTCCATTAAAACGCGACAAAAAGCATAAAAAAGAAATAAATGAAATATGGGGCCTATATATTTCCAAGCTAAAGGAGGAACGATTGATGAGGCAAATACTTGAGCTAATCACCAATAAGAAACAACTAATTCTAACCGGCCCGCCAGGTACCGGCAAAACTTACACAGCCAAAGAAATTGTTAAACATATCCTTTGTACAGAGAAGTTAGAAGAAGTAGCTTTTTCAAATAAAAATGGGGGTAATCATAAAGGCGCATACGCCCTTGTACAGTTTCATCCATCTTACAGCTATGAAGATTTCATCCAGGGAATAGTTGCGACCGCAAAGGGCGAACAAATCGAATACGCGGTAAAGGATAAAATATTACTCGAAATGGTTAAGGCTGCAAAAGATAATAAAGGCAAGAAGTTTATTCTAATCATTGATGAAATTAACAGGGCAAACCTGCCGGCGGTGCTTGGCGAGCTGATTTATTCACTGGAATATAGAAACGAAAAAGTTGATCTTCTTTATGGCAAATACAATGAAGGGCATTCTGATGACAGTTTTTCTAAAACTGTTTCCCTTCCTGACAATTTATACATAATCGGCACAATGAATACGGCTGACCGCTCGATCGGTCATATCGACTATGCTATAAGGCGCAGGTTTGTTTTTATTTCTTTAGATTCCATGGAACCTAAAGATGAACGGATTCACGATCTTGTGCGTGTATGGTATCAAGAAGTTTACAATCTTTTTAAAAGAGACAAAATATCGCCAGATTTTGAACCGGATGATGTCAGAATCGGACATTCGTATTTTATGCTTGATGAAAAAGACGACAAAGATAAAGCAGGTGAGATATTAGCTGGCAAATTCGCTTTTCAGGTATTACCCTTGTTAAAAGAGTATTATAAAGATGGAATTTTCAGAAACAATAATGAAATAAAATTAAATATTGATGGATATACAAAAGAAATAGACATTAAAAAATCAATATATTATCAGAAAATTTATAATGACCTTTCGGACTATCTTAAAGAAACAGGGAAGAAAGAACCAAACTCAGACTCATCGACAGAAGGCCAAAGTGAAAAGGCTGAAAATAATGGAAGCGACACAGTAGATGAATAATAAATATCAATCGATACCCTTTGAAAAAGAATATGCATTCTTCAAATATGACGATGACTATGCTGAGCACTATAAATTGTTGTCTGATAAAAAAAGTGATCTTGACGCGGCTTATAAAAATGATTCTGACCCTAAAAACCTCGCAAAATACCTCGGCATTCATTCCGAGTATGATCAGCAATCAACAAAAGAAAGCTTCAAGTCACATTGGTTTGTCGGTGAACGGTGGTTAACAGAAAATGTATATCTCAAGGTAAACCAGCCAAAAATTGATGGATTAGATTGTTTGAGGATGTACCTTTGTTGTCTTGAAGATGATGAAACTGCTCGGCATCTTGATGACTGTTTTGGATTGGAGGTAGAAGAAAAGTTTATTCCCGACAGTCAGCAATTCGACATTATTACTCCAATGTTAATTGCCAGTTTTTTAAGGAAAACCTATAAGATAGTAAGACATTCGATAAAATATAATTATATTCAAATCGAACATAATCTGACTGGTAAGGTAAAGGGGAAAATCTCTGTTAACGAAAACATTAAACGAAACTTGTCAAGACTACAGCCGCATAGACTATTTTGCAAATTTCAAGTTTTCGCCGCAAATTGTCTCGAAAATCGGATTCTAAAAGCAGCTCTTGAAAAATCTTCCAGATATCTGAATTGCCATAGTAGTATCCATAATAATACCCTCTCAGAATGGCTCACATATTCAAAGGCAGCTTTAGAAAACGTTTCTCTGGTTGAGGTCAGCAATACCGACTTTAATAAAATTCATTACGGGTCTTTTTTTAAAGATTATAAACATGCCCATGAATTGGCAAGGCTGATTTTCAAAAGACTTGGGTTTTCGCTTGAACAGAACACTGACAATTATTTGAACACCACACCACCTTTCTGGATCAACATGAATGAACTTTTTGAAAGATACTGTGAAAATTGGCTACGGAAACACTTAGGCATAAAAAACTTATGGGTGGGATATAATAATAAGAATTTAGGTGCAGAGTCCGGAATTCGTTTCAGACCTGACTTTTTGATTAACATAAGAGGTGAAAAAATCATCGCAGATGCGAAATACAAGGAATACTACAAAAGAGATTTTAGCCAAGTTAATCAACAACAAAAGGACAGTATCAAATCTGATGTTAAACAGGTGGTAACATATTCTCGTCATGAACCTATTTTAAATGAATTAGGCATTGACAAAAATAAGCCGTGTGAATGTGTTTACATTTTGTATCCGTCTTTAAGAGATGATAATGCAAAAGATAATCAGGATATTTTTAAAAATAAAGAAAAGATTTCTGATTATTTCCCATTTCTTTATAAAATTCCTGTACCCTGCCCACAGCTACCCAACAATGATAGTTCGGAAGCTGAAAGGGATTAGACGATTTGATTTTCGAGGCTATCTCACTTATTTTGTAAATTGAATTTGATGCAGGCATATTAAGAATTCCCAATGAACAAGCGCAACTTACTCCAGAAATTGATTTCCGAATCATCTTAACATGGAGGCGATGAGGAATGGAGGATTATCATATTAACATATTTTACAGCGATGAAGATGAGGGATATATAGCCGATATTCCGGATTTGATTCATTGTTCAGCTTTTGGAAACACCGGGTTCCGGGACATCCTTGATATGTTGATTACTTACTTGTTTTTTAATAGTTTTAAGAAAAAGGCTGTCCCGGTTCTTTCCACAAGGATTTAATCGACTTATCAATATATCAAGGTCCGCAACCCATTGGGTGGGCGCTTCATCTCTATGAATCCATCACCCCCACATTTTAAACACCCTGTACCGTCTGTTTGATCTGAGCTTCCATTGCACTCATCACAGACGTGGGATAAGAAACCTGCACCTTCACATTCAGGGCATTCTTTCACATGGTCTAAATCACCACTTGCTTCTGTACCAATATTTGAGGAATTCAATAAGCCTGCTTCAGTCAGTTATCTGGGTTTTCGGGCTGTTACTCGTAATGCCTTTTTTACCCCTCCAGTAGTAGGCAATTCCCGTTATGTCGTTTGCATCTTCACAATCTTCCTCGGGAACTTCTAAATAGATCATCGCTGCATTATCAATAGCAAGCTGTTTGAGTTCATTATCATTTTCAATCTCCTGAATTGTATCATGAGACACACTGTACTGTATGAGATCGGCATAACTGTTTACAATGTATTCACCCCAATCTGTATCGTATTTTATTAATTCACCAAAATATGTGGGAGAATAACCATTTTCATCTTCATCATCTCCAAAATATTCCCGGACTGCTGCAGAAATACCTTCTCTCTCTCCTTCCCAAATTCCTATAACACCAGCAGTTTTATCTTTATTTTTACTAAATTTGCATTGTCTAAGAATTACTTCTTCTACATGAGCAATTACTCTGTCTTTATTCTCACCCTCAAGCGCCTCAAGGCTGAATAGACACTTTTTTTGGTTGAAAGACGCTAATACTCTCATTCCATCCATCGTGCCTCCTACATTCATTATGCTTCCCGTAGTAATTTTTTATATAGAGTTTTCATAAAAGAACTTCATTTTTGTTCAAACGTTCATACTTCGATTATTAGCATACTATCGTGTCATCTTTTGTCAAAATTGAAATTTTATAAAATGTAGCCATACACTATACCGCTTCTGGAAGAAATGTATATAGAGAATCCCCCTAAAGAGCATATCCGTATCATACCTGTTCAATTTGTCGGAGCACAGAATTATTTCAAAATATTCGGAAGCGTTTGTCCAATCATCACCACTGAATTATAAACATAATCTCCTGAACTTAAAATATCCTTCCCAGATTTATTATTAAACCAAGCATAAAAGGAACATTCATAATCTTCTACGTGTTCTTTAAATCGAATCATCAATTCCGATGAATCTAGTCCTGATTTCCAATGTGGTACAAAAAAACTGATCGCAAACCCAAAATCTGCGGAGTTTGACTGGAAGGTTGTTTTTAAATCGGACATAGCATCTTTCATTGATTTTTCTACTATTTCTCCAAAATCTTTATTAAAATTCTTATACAAATAAAGCCAATTCATTTTTGCTTCTGAAATAGCTTCATTTTCTGAAAAATATAAATAAAGATCTATACGGCCAGATTTTTTGTTTTTGCCTTTTCCTTTTTCTGATGAATATTCTTCCATGGCAAAACCACCACATTTCCATACCGCTCCAGCTAAAGCGCTAATATTAGCTCTTTCGTTATACCAGTACAGGCTATCCTCACAATCGTACTCCTCAATATAATCTCGATTTATCCGCAACCATTGATCCAAGATAGGACTAAGCCAACTAAGTTTTTTATCATTGATTGAATATGTTGAGTCTACACCGAACATTTTATTCTTCCTTTTTCACTTTTTCATAATGCTGCGTTTAAGCCACCGCAGCAGGCTGTTGGCAACAGCGCCTTGTGTACGCCCATGCATAAAAGGACTTGCTTAGGGGACGATAAACTTTCCCTAATATATTGCTGCTTATTTTGCAATAGTTTCAATTTGTTTTTCTTTGCAATTTTTTCACCGCGGGTTGCGGATTGGCTTACTGTAGGCTAAAATATTTTTTCTATCGTTTTCACAATTGTACCATACTCATATCAAGTTCCCTTGATGCTCGGAAACATACTACCTGAAGATAATGCTTCAGCTCTATTATTCATTCGATATGTAAATATATCAAGGAACGCCCGGAACTTTACTCAGCCGAAAAACAAATATATCAATAACATCAAATAAATTCGATATACAGGAGCCTCCGACCTCTTTTGTGCCTCGGTAAACAGTAATTTTCATATTCGCTCCAATTATTTCACTAAATCATTGTATAATTCTTCTTCTCCCATTTTGGAAAAAACCTCTTTCCAGGAATTTATCGTTACCTTATATTTGCCTGGTACATAATCCTCAACAAGATTCGGCAACCCCAACAGTTCCTCAAAAGTAACCCAGCAAAGGGTAGTTTTTTAGCTTCTTCGTAAGTAAATCGTATAATTTGTAAACCATTAAATCCTTTGCTCGTTGTATTTTCATCCTCTTTTTTGGATATGATTTTATCTGCTAAGGTTTCAAAGGGTTTTTGGGTAGATTTAAGGATTTGTGGAATGGGGTGAATCAGAGTCTCAATAATTTATTTTGTCAGGCAGGAATTTTTCCGTGAAACCAGAATTTTTACTGCCGGGGAGGACACCGGGTGGGATAGAGCAATTAATGATTGGGCATTTGGCGCTCGTGATTTGCAACTCTAAGTTCCGCAACCCTCGGTGAAATAATTGCAAAGTAAAACAAATTAAAACTATTGCAAAAAAAGTAATCAACATATCAAAAGCGTCCCGCAAGCTGCCGATATCGTTATAACAGATCTTATTCAACTTCTTGACTATCTTGATTAGTTTTTTGCCTGAATGCTAAAATCATGTATTTCTCCAAAACCGCATTACCTGCTAATAAATCCAGAGACTATATCAATTTTTAATATTTCACAGATACCTCAAGGCTGCCCCCAAATTCTTACCTTGCCGAATTTAAGTTGATGCCTTTTTTACTGCTATAAATCCTTTCTTAAAAAACCTGTCAAAAAATATATTTTGTTATTTTCATATAATTCGTGTTTGCTATTTATGCGATATACCGCTACAATAATTTTACTATCAGCTACTTTTTTGTAGGAAATCATGAATAGTAAAACCTTGGTGTATAATAACTGGCATTATTATTAATGGGAAAGAACTGTCATGGTAAAGCTTGTAAATTCAGGAAAATAAATAAAAGGAAGATAGAAAATGGGTGTACAAACTGAAAGCAAATTTCGTAAACTGTTCAAAATGATTTCTGATAGCAAGCATATAGAAGTTAATGCAATAGGCTCTTTTTTTGTTAATCATGCATCGGAAGAAATAATGAACAGAAAAGAATTTTATGAAAATACAAGGGATATTCTTTTAAACATGCCCATTGATATGGAGTTACTACATAAAACGATAAACAAAAAAGGACATGTGGTTCGAGGTCATGCGCTTCTTAATAGTCAAATAACATTATTTATGAAAGAAAAAAACTATGAAGCGGCGAAATTGTTTAAAGACTTAATAGAAGGCGGCACCAGTGTGCCGAATAAAGATAAAATTGATAAATTTTTAGTTAAAACCTGCGATCTGGCTTTTCATACTAATGAAGGGAAAAGATCAGAAAGCAATGCAGCTCTGTTTTCAAGTGCAATACTAAGCGCGGTTTTTCCAAAAAACTTTGTGGATTATCGAATCCGCCGGTGGAATAAAATAAGTCAATTATTTGATCTTGAAGAAATTTCAAAAGATTATAGTACAGGAGAGAAAATAATTTGGGCAGGACGTATTGCTGGAGAACTATCAGGCACCAGCGTATTCAAAGAATTTTTTAATGCTTTTGATGTGGAGCCATATTGGATTGCCGCCAGCCTGGCAATGTTTTTGGGCCGTCCCAGTAAAACTGAATTCTGGCCCATAGTAGAAAAATTTTCAGGACTGTTAAACGGCAAGAAAATCCCACCTGCAAATGGTAAAAAAAAAACCGGAGATATTATGTATCCTTTAAACCAAATTATTTACGGCCCCCCGGGAACCGGAAAGACTTATAATACTATAAACTATGCATTGGCAATTCTTGAAGGTAAAGCGCTGGAAACTATAAATTCACAGGACAGGACGAAATTATTAAAACGGTTTAACAGCTATAGAAATAACGGACAGGTCGAATTTATAACTTTTCATCAAAGCTATGCTTATGAAGATTTTATACAGGGCTTAAAGCCCGACGCAAAGAACACGGATGGAAAACTTTACTTTGAATTAAAGGACGGTGTTTTTAAGGTAATTGCTGATAAGGCCATTGAAAACTATAAAGCTTCAAAGGAGACTACAGCTGAAGAAGTATTAAAGAAATATGTAATTATAATTGATGAAATCAATAGGGCAAATATATCACGAGTATTCGGCGAGTTGATTACTTTAATCGAGGATGACAAAAGATTCGGTCAGACAAGTGAGATGAGAGCAACATTGCCCTCAGGTGAGCCGTTTTCTGTACCGCCTAATTTGTATATCATCGGCACAATGAATACTGCCGATAAATCGATTGCCCTTATAGATATAGCGCTAAGAAGGCGGTTTGAATTTGAAAAGCTTTATCCTGACGTGGAATTGGTGGCAGAGAAATATAGAGAACTTTTTAATAAGATTAATAAACAGATTGTTGCTGAAAAAGGTCCGGACTTTCAGATAGGACATGCATATTTTATGAAAAAGTCGGATCAGGAATTTAATTTAAAAAACGTCATGAACAAAAAAATAATTCCATTATTATATGAATACTTCATGAATGAAGGTGAAGAGGTAAAATCTATCCTGAATAAGGCTGGAGTTAAGACGATAGAACGGGATGGGTTATGCGAATTTGAATCATATTCAAATGAACATGCTTAATACAGAAAACATAATAAATCTTTTTGAATATTCTAACCAGGAGAGTTTTGATGGAGAAGCTGAAACCCTTGAGGCATTTCTGGATGACATATGGAAACTGAGGCACAATCAGGATTTTTCCTATATGGATATTTCAGAAGATGATGACTATGACAGTTCAATCGCTTCAAAGCAGAAGTTCCTGACATTTCTAAAAGATGGAAGTATTAAATCTCGTAAGTATGTGGGGGTAATAAAGTATAACGAACATACAATAAATCTTCTCCCGAAAATATTCTATGATAAAGCAGAAGATAAACAATCTGCGCAGAATATTGATGCGATCCACACCAATATGCTCTGGTGGCTGAGTTACTGCAGGAAAATAAAATTTCCCAAATCGAAAACAGGTTTAAATTCCATAAAAAGCAGCTTTTTTGATATTCTGATATACATCTTTGCAAACTATACAAGGCAGCTTCTCAACAAATATCTTTACCATTCATATACAGAAGTCAACAATGAACTGGGGTATATGAAAGGACGGCTGGATGTAAATGCATATATAACAAACAACATATCCAAAGGGAAATGGCATAAACTGTCATGCACATATGATTCGTTTGAATTTGATAACATGTTTAACCGTATTATAAAATATGTCGTAAATCTTATGCTCGGTTCAACCAAGAACAGTGAAAACAAAAAGCTTCTTGATGAAATACTGTTTATCCTGGATGAAGTCACGGACATCAATGCTGTTTATGAAGACTGCAGCAAAGTAAAGCTAAATCCATTGTATGAAGATATGCATACGGTTCTTGATTACTGCAGACTGTTCCTGGGAAACAGCGTTACGTTCTCATATAAAAACCAGTTTAAAGTTTTCGCTTTTCTTCTGCCCATGGAATATGTGTTTGAAGATTTTATTTTTGGTTTTTTAGGAAAGCATAGGAAAAAAATACCTGGCATAAGAAAATTAACATCTCAGAAAAGCGATCTGTATCTGGCAAAACTATATGAAAATGATAATATGGTTTCAGACCCCGTGTTTAATCTCCAGCAAGATATTTATTTTGAATATAACAATAAAAAGATCATCGCTGACGTGAAATATAAACTTACTTATACTTCAGGTGCCATATCAAAAGCTGAAGAAAACAAGCATGGTGTTAAGCAAAGTGATTTATATCAGATGATTTCATATGCTATCAGAAGAAAAACATCAGATATATTATTAATTTATCCCCAAACACTGTCAGTGCAGTTTGGAGAGAAAGAAAAGAAATCCGTTATGTTTTCAGTACATGATGAATTCGCAGGAAAGAATATCAATATAAATATTGTAAAGCTATCTGTCATTCATCAGTCTTTCCCAGATATTGACAAGTCAATAACATTACAAAAAAACTTTGCTGAAACAGAAGCCGCTTTGCTGGACGAGCTTATTAAAACATTTGAACTTCTGGATGAAGGAATAAGACAGTCATCCGAATTTAGGCCATAGGGCTGGGGTCACAACTTGATATATTGTTTACCTGTTTTGCAATAGTTTTAATTTATATACGCCTGAATACTCCCTTCTAAAACTCCAATGCATACCAAATGCAGTCTTTCCCATATATTTGCTCTAAAGGAGGGTGCCCAATCTATATCTTTAAATAATAAGTCTTGATTAACTGCATTTAGATCTTTTTCAGTTGCCATTAACCTATCAAATCTTATTAAAAATACTTTGAATGGTAATACCAATTTACTTTTATAAATATTGACAAACTCGCAGTCATAGGCTGAACAACCGCAACTTTTATGTCTGGGTTTAAACGGAAACGAAAAGGTTGCAGTTTTTATAACGGCAGATAAACGCCTCTTGCTTTGTTCTTAATCATGCCCTGTTTCTTAGCCCTGTAGATACAATTTCGTATCTGTTTATCATCAAAATCTGTTTTCTCTCTAATACTGCCGATAGTAACGCCTTTTTTACTCCTTCTGACAATGCCGACAACCGTGTCAAATTGAGTTTCTGCTTTAACTTTGGCTTTTCCTTTGGAAACAGCTTTTTTTACCGTGCTTTTCTTCCTGGATTTGCCGGTTGCAGGTGTGTCTTTAGTTGTCTTAGACGCGCGGACAGGTGATTTTTTCTTTTTTATTGATTTTTTTGTAACCCCAGCGCTTTTTTTAATGGGGCTGGCAGGGACTTCCATATCAATGCCGAACACGTCTGCCAGATCCGATTCTGCAATAACCCTTTTTGTTTTCTTTTTGGCTTTTTTAAGCAGTTTGCGGGTCTTATCTTCCACGACCCCTGTTATCAAATCTTTCATTTTGACTTTTCTGAGTTTGAAAAACAGACCCGGGTCCTCATCAAGCCTCGCGCCTATACCATACAAAGTAGCGGCAACATGTTTGCACATATATGCCCAGTCAGGACAACTGCAGGAAAATTCTATTTCCTTTGGCGTCGGAAACAGGCCATTGCCTTGCGCCATAAAAATATCACCTAGCGCTTTTGGGAATTTTCCCGCCAGAAATCCCTGCATGGAATCCAATTTGCCCCCACAAGCGGCCTTGATCTCCTGCCAAATATTTTTGTTAACCGACTTTATCTTAATGACTACGGAATAAGGCTTTGATCTTGACCCCTGAACCAGGGATTCGACCTTTCCTGAATCTATTTTAAGGTCCAGCACCGCGCCATGACGCACATAACTTCGCCCCCTGCCGATTCGATTGCTGTAATCCGCATACCGTTCAAGATTACGATTCCATGACCTGCCCCACCATGTCAGGGCAATAGATCTTCCTTCAATGACAACCGGTTTGATATTATGATTTTTCTTTTTAAGCTGTTTCAGCTTTCTGGCTGCTTTTGCTTTCTTTTCCGCAACAGATACATAAGGCGGATAATAATCCCAATGACTCATAATTACCTTTCGCTCCTTTATAACGATAATTTAAAAAGATCTATTAATTCATCATCTTTCATTTCTGTTATCCCGACACTGCCGGTGCTGCCGATAACGTCTTGTGACAATTTTGATTTTTCTTCAAGCATCATATCTATTCTTTCTTCTACAGTCCCTTTGGTTAAAAACTTATGTACAATAACATTCTTCTTCTGACCAATTCTGAATACTCGATCTGTTGCCTGGTTTTCCACAGCAGGATTCCACCACCGGTCAAAATGAATCACATGGTTTGCTGCTGTCAGGTTTAACCCCACGCCTCCAGCCTTTAAAGACAGTACCATAAATGGAAAATAGCTTTTGCTCTGGAATTGCTCAATAATCTTTTTCCTCTTTCCCACTGCTACGCTGCCATGCAGGATCAAACCTTCCCTATGAAAAATGGTTTCCAAAAAATCGCAAAGCGGCTCTGTTATTTCCTTGAACTGGGTGAAAATCAAAACCTTTTCTCTTTTGTCATATATTGTCTCGCAGATTTCACGAAGTCTTAAAAACTTGCCGCTTTCTTTTTCTTCAAATTCCCCTGTGCCAAGATATTGATCCGGATGGTTGCAGATTTGTTTGAACTTCATAAGGGAAGAAAGAATCAGCCCTTTTCTTTTTATACCTTCGGTTTCGGCAATTGCCCGTTTTATCGTTTTAATTATATTCTTATATAAAATGACCTGTTTTTTGCTTAAAGAAGCATACGTTTTCATCTCAACCTTTTCAGGAAGATCGGAAATAACAGATTTGTCGGTCTTTAAACGCCTTAAGATATATGGCCCGATGAGTTTTCGCAACCTTGAATAGCCTGAAGGGTTTTCCTTTAAGCCTTTTGCAAATTTCTTAAACTCTTTGGTATTTCCAAGCAGGCCTGGATTTAAAAAATCAAATAATGACCAGATATCTGTCAGTCGATTTTCAATAGGAGTTCCTGTCATTACGATCCTGTTACAAGAAGTAAGACTCTTTATTGCTTTGGTCTGTTTCGTCCCAGGATTTTTAATGGCCTGGGCCTCATCCAGGATAATGTAGTTCCAAGAGTACGATTGCAGCCATTTATACCTTTGAATCAATGCATATGTTGTTATGACGAGGTCGAATGCATCTAATGATTTTTTGTCCTTTGATCCACTGTTTTTCTTTAGCCCTGCTCCTGGATGCGCAATATAAAATTTTATTTCAGGGGAGAACCGCTTAATCTCATTCTCCCAGTTGGAAATAAGAGAGGCTGGAATTACTAACAGGCTTGCCTTATTGGGTTTTCCGGCTCTTGTAAAATCGCTCTTTATTTTATTTAAAAATGCGAGGGCTTGAACTGTTTTGCCAAGACCCATATCATCTGCCAGACAGGCTCCAAACTGCAATGAATGCAGGAAATAGAGCCAGTTTAATCCTTTCTGCTGATATTTTCTCAGCTTTGCCTTAAATGTTTCGTCAGGCCTTATTGAAGTAATCAAGTCAGGCTCGCGTAGTTTCTTAATGACCGATTTCAACCATTTTCCGTTTGAAATCCCGTAATCTATATCCTGCGTGTCAATACCCAGCAGTTTTTCAGGCTTAAGCTGCATCCTGAAGGCATCCCTCAAGCTCAATCTTTCATTATCCATCATCTTTTTTGCTTTTTCATAAGCATCCAGGGTCTTCTTCAATTTTTCCTGATCCACTGCCACCCATCTGTTCTTTATAAAGGCAAGGCCCTCTGATTCGTCTAATAATTGTCTTGCCTCATTTACTGTAACCTGCGTGTCCCCAAAAAATAACTGCGCATTGAAATTCAAGATTGCATCCATGCCCACAAAGGAAGGGCTGGAATCTCCAACACTAAAATTTAATCTCAAGCCCGAGCTTTTTCCTTTCCACCAGTTTGGCATTCTGCATAAAATGCCTGATTCCTCATAAACAGGAATTTCTTTTAGAAAAGTAAACGCCTCCCCGGTTGTCCACGCAAGAGGATGAAACAGTTCTCCGGTCTCAAGAATATCTTCAATCAGCGGGCTCTTTCTTGCAGCTGTATGCACTGTTGCAAGAAGTTTAAGAAGCTTGTCATTATTATTCTTATATTCCTCCAGTGCGTACTTGAGCGGGAGATGTTTGGAGCGTCCCTGCCTGTTTAGCCTGGTGGAATAGGTTGCCATAAAAGCAAACGGATAATCATCGCTTTTATTCTCCACAAGATGAAAAAAGACCCTCCCTACAAGATGCACACTGGGACTGTAAGACTTGATAAAAGCCTCAACAGTTCCGTCATAGGACTTGATAGCAACGGTAAACGTACGACTTAATTTTCCCCATACATCCTCAAGCAATTCAACGCTTAAGTATTCTGAGCCGATCATCAGTGGAGCACGTTCCAAATGCATCCTCAATTCATCTTCTTCAATTAAAAACTTCACTTTATGACGCAGGATTTCCAGATCAGGAGTCTGGCTCAATTTTTTTGTAAAAACTCCGGTAAAACTTCGCCAGTAATCAACAGAAGGAGAAAGTGAGACCTGATGATCGCAAAAGCCCAAAAACAGTAGCCATGAATCGGCATCGGCCGCAAAACGCTTGTAGATTTCTTCCTGTAACAGCCGGCTGTCTTTACTGAAAACATCCTGTGTATTTGTCCATTCCAGTTGCAGCGAACCGTTTGGCATAACAACAACGATTAGTTCCTGATTTATTATTTCATGCATAGGATCTTATCCGAAAATTATGTCCATAACGAAAAAGTATGGAAGGAAAATCTCAATAATTCAATATTCCATTACGGCTGTTTTGCGTCAAACAGAAA
>JBQVMC010000005.1:0-32801 GCA_052361145.1 Methanosarcinaceae archaeon | reverse complement strand
AGTAATGTATTATCATTGACATGAATAAGTGGATTTTCGCTATCGTCAGCCAGTGTTGAGGATGGCTGAATAGTTACGAAAATTGAACTTTAATTGATGAAATATTAAATTTATAATTCACAGTTATTCTAGCCGGATGGAAATATATGAAACCCTTATGTGTGCTTTTGTACAAATTATTTTTTCTTTTTCACATTTTTCTCCATCAATTACTCTTATATAGAAGTGCCTGCATTTAGATTGACCATAGTATGCTCTAACCATACACTATCAACAAAAATACCAATCAAATTTTAGATTGGATATAAGATTAATATGTATCCGCTTCAAATCTGAGGGTAACTGACCCATTTTGAAATCGAAAGCTGCTTCGGCACCTGATTTAGATGATCCGAATATGCATCTTACCTGCTTTTTGAAGTGGATACATCAATATCACTATTAACTACGATAATAAGGAGGTTATAATTTGGCAGGACAAATGGCTGGACAGCCAATCTTTATCATGGCAGAAGGAAGCCAGCGAACACGTGGCAGGGATGCCCAAAGTAATAATATCTTAGCAGCAAAAGCAGTTGCAAGCGCAGTGCGCACAACACTTGGTCCAAAAGGTATGGACAAGATGCTCGTTGATTCAATGGGAGATGTTGTAATCACAAACGATGGTGCGACTATTCTTAAAGAAATGGACATTGAACATCCGGCTGCAAAGATGATCGTTGAGGTTTCAAAGACACAGGATGACGAAGTTGGGGATGGTACCACAACCGCAGCTGTCCTTGCAGGTGAACTTCTGGCAATGGCCGAAGAACTCATTGAAAAAGGTGTACATCCGACAATAATTGCCGCAGGTTACAGGAATGCAGCAAAAAAGTCAGCAGACATACTTGATACTATAACAATAAGCGTTTCTTCTGATGATACTGAAACTCTTAAAAAGATCGCAGCTACAGCAGTGACAGGAAAAGGTGCAGAAGCATACAAGGAAAGCCTATCCGAACTTGCCGTGGATGCAGTCAATGCAGTAGCCGAAAAGACAGGTTCCGGCATAACCGTTGATGTGGAGGACATAAAAATAGAGAAACAGACCGGTGGCAGCATACAGGATTCTAAGTTGGTAAACGGTGTCGTGATAGATAAGGAACGTGTACATCCAAACATGCCTGATTCTGTGGAAAACGCAAAAATACTGCTCCTTAGCACCCCAATTGAACTTAAGAAAACAGAGACAAACGCTGAGATCAAGATAACATCACCTGACCAGATGCAGATGTTCCTTGACCAGGAAGAAAAAATGCTCAAGGACGCCGTTGGTAAAGCTATAAACAGCGGTGCAAATGCAATATTCTGCCAAAAAGGCATTGATGACCTTGCACAGCATTATCTTTCAAAAGCCGGCATTTATGCATTAAGAAGGGTCAAAAAGAGTGACATGGAAAAACTCTCCAAAGCAACTGGTGCAAATATTATCCAGAACCTTGATGAGATAATTGAATCAGACCTTGGTTTTGCAGGACTTATAGAAGAAAATGATATAAACGGTCCTAAAATGACATTTGTCACCAAATGCAAGACCAAAAAAGCCATATCAATAATCCTGCGCGGTGGCACTGATCAAGTTGTTGCCGGACTTGAACGTGCACTTCACGATGCCCTAAGAGTTGTAGGTGTTGCCCTTGAAGACGAGAAGATCGTTGTCGGTGGCGGTTCATCTGAGATCGAACTGGCACTCAGGCTCAAGGAATATGCTGCAACTCTTAAAGGCAGGGAACAGCTTGCTGTAAGTAAATTTGCAGAAGCACTTGAGATAATTCCACAAACACTGGCAGAGAATGCAGGACTTGACCCTATTGACATGCTGGTCGAACTTCGTTCCCAGCACGAGCAGGGCAACAAGAATGCAGGACTCAATGTTTACACAGGTGAAGTTATTGACATGTGGGAGAACAATGTTGTCGAACCACTTCGCATCAAGACACAGGCAATCAATGCAGCCACAGAAGCCGCTGTAATGATCCTCAGGATCGATGATGTTGTTGCGGCAAGTCCTGGCGGACCGGGTGGAGCGCCTGGCATGCCGCCAGAGGATATGGAGTTATAAAATCAAGTATATATATATGTGTATATATATTTATCACATTTATACGTGTGTGTTTATAAATATATATGCAGCATGACTATACCGGTGCTGAATATTGTCCGGCACCCCTTTCTTCTTTTTTTACATATTTTGAATGTACTGGATGTCAGCAGTAAGGTTTAATATTAATGTTAACCATCAACAAAAATATGGTTAACAATATGGATCATATTCCCCCTTTCAATGCACAGAATATAAGAAAAATGGTTTTTGCCTCACTTTTTGCGGCAATGACAGCCGTTGGAGCGTACATAAAGATACCGATTCCTATCGGTCCGGTTCCGCTTACATTACAGGTACTGTTCGTACTTATAGCAGGTATCATGCTCAAAAGCAAATGGGGCACAATAAGCATGCTTGTATATGTGCTCCTTGGAATTGTCGGACTTCCGGTATTTGCAGGCGGTGCTTCAGGTCCTGGAGTACTATTCGGACCCACAGGCGGATACCTGATCGGTTTTATGGCGGCAGCGTTTGTTGTTGGTTACCTTGCAGAGCGCAAAGGTACCTTCAATATCCTGCTAAATGCGGTTTTTATGACAATCGGTCTTGGTGTAATATACCTGTTTGGTGTGGCACAGCTGGTAATCGTTGCAAAGTTAACTATCATGCAGGCTATTGCTGCGGGAATATTCCCTTTCCTGATCGGAGATCTTATGAAGATAACCGCGGGTGCGTACATCACATCAAAATATGAAATTTGACCACAACACCATGATACACATCAATAACTTAAGTTACCGATACCCTGATGGAACTCTCGCACTTGATGGCGTGGATATGTCTATCAACAAAGGTGAATTTGTTGCACTTATGGGTAAGAACGGTTGCGGAAAAACCACACTTGTTCGTCATCTAAATGCACTCCTTGTGCCAACTGCAGGTTCGGTTTCCGTTTTTGGAATAGATACAAAGAACACGTCAAAAATCTGGAATATCCGGCAGGCTGTTGGAATGGTATTCCAAAACCCACAGACCCAATTCGTGGGTACGACCCTTGAAGAAGATATTGCGTTTGGTCCAGAGAACCTGGGACTTCCACAAAATGAGATTCAAAAGCGGGTAAATCGGTCACTTCATGAAGTCATGCTCCTAGAATACAAAACCCATGCACCAAAAACACTCAGTGGCGGGCAGATGCAGCGCGCTGCTATTGCTGGTGTGCTTGCAATGGAACCCGAATGCATTATTTTTGATGAGGTAACGTCAATGCTTGATCCGGGATCAAGACAAATGGTACTGGATACCATTCAGCAACTTCACCAGAGCGGAAAAACCATTATATACGTCACGCAGAGGATAGAGGAGGTCCTGCCGCTTGCAGACAGGGTTGTTTCCATGCAAGATGGCAGGATTGTATCTATGGGTACACCGCATGAATATCTGGCATCTGTAGAATCACATGTTCCTGCAATAACCAGTCTTATGAGAAAACTTAAAGCAAAAGGATTTGATGTGAGAGATGATGTATTCGCAGTTGATGATGCATTTTCAGAGATCATGAAAGTATATCGGATGAGAGAAAAGGAGAATCCATGCGATGAATGAACTGTTCCTATCCTACATTACCGGTAACTCACTACTTCACAGGCTTGACCCGCGTACAAAGGTTTTTACATTAATGGGTATAAGTGTTTTTGTACTCCAGACAGTTTCTTTTCCAACACTGGGGTTGTTTGCCGCTTCTTTTGTGATGCTTGCATATATTTCCCGTGTCGGCACAGGAATATTTTTACATTCCATCCGGCCCATGCTTGTGTTTTTTGTATTCATATTCCTGATGCACCTGTTTTTGACAGAAGGTGAACCCATATTCCGGATAGGTCTGGTTCACCCGACATTTGAAGGTTTGATAATGGGAATGATCATCACCGCAAGATTCATATTGTTGGTTCTTTTTGCATCGTTATTCACGGCAACCACTCGCCCAACCATGATAACAAATGGCATTGAGCGAATGCTTCGTCCTTTACCGCTAAAAAGGATCGGTATATCATCATTTGATATTGCAACCATGATGTCGTTGTCAATGCGCTTTGTACCCGTAATTATGGACAACGCACATCAGATACGTTATGCACAGGTGTCGCGTGGGCTGGATCTCAGGCATAACCTGTTTCGCGGCGTATCAACAACAATTACACCGATGATCCGGGAATCCTTACAAACGGCTGATGATCTGGCAATGGCCATGGAGAGCAGGTGTTATCAAGGTATATATCGCACATCCCTATTTGAACTCCGGATGGGCATGTTGGATTGGGGTGTACTGTGCGGGATAAGTTGTATATTGTTTCTCTTATTCCTGTTACACTAACTATTAATTCACGGAATGATACGCCATGACATTTATCGAAACACTGGTGTCATTAACAATCGGTATTGCAGGTGCAACATGGGATATATTTGCAGAAGCTGCGCCGTATCTGTTTTTGGGGTTCGGTGTTGCAGGACTTTTGCATGCACTTATACCTGATGAGAAAATATTGGGTTTTCTTGGTGCATCAGCCGGAAAGACCAGGTCTGTTGTAAATGCAGCTGTTGCAGGTATTCCGCTTCCCCTGTGTTCATGCGGGGTCGTGCCAACTGCGATATCGCTGAAAAAACGGGGTGCGACCAGAGGTGCTACAATCTCATTCCTGATATCGACACCACAAACAGGTGTTGACTCTATAGCGATCACCTATGCACTTCTTGATCCGATAATGACAATATTCCGACCCATTGCAACGTTTGTTACTGCTGTTTCTGCGGGAATCCTGGATAATTTGCTCCTAAAGGATAAGAGCAGTAACTCCTCAACACTGCAAACAACGTATCCGCTTCAAATTTAAGGGTGATTGACTCTTTCCTGAAATTGAAAACCTGCTTAGGCACCTGATTTTGACAATGCAAACATGCATTTTACCCTGATTTTTGAAGTGGATACCAAACAACACCTCTTGCAATACCAAAAGACGATGCAACATGTTTATGTGATGGTGCGTGCAGTGTTCCTGTGCCACATGGACAGAGCTTTTCAAAGCGCATCTATGGCGGTATAAAATATGCATACCTGGAACTACTAGGCGATATATCGAAATGGCTTATTGTTGGAATAATTGTCGCAGGTATTGTATCATATGCAATACCCGAGAGTTTTATCACCTCATATCTTGGTGGCGGGATCGGATCTATGCTCATCATGCTTGTTGTTGGAATTCCGCTATACATATGTGCAACAGCATCAACACCGCTCGCAGCAGTTTTTGTGGCAAAAGGAATGAGTCCGGGAACTGCGTTTGTGTTTCTTCTTGCAGGTCCTGCGACCAATAGCGCAACGATCGTAGTAGTTGCTAAATTTTTAGGAAAACGATCGGCTGCATTGTATATGGCATCAATTGGGGTATTTTCCATATCCTTTGGTCTTTTACTGGACTTGATCTATCTTAAAATAGGAATCGGAGCTACATCTATTGTTGGACATGCAAACAAAGTCCTGCCTGATGATGTAAAAACATTATTTGCAATATTGATGCTTCCCCTGACTGCAAATAGTATCTATTATAAAATGAGGAAATAGTCAAAAGAGAGACTTTTTAACATATTCCGGATAAACTAATCTGTGCTATACCAAGTACTTTTTTAGCATATACCCCTTGTAAAATATCACTGGAAAATGGGACAGTACCACCAGGTAAAAACATATGGGAGGAAATATTATCAATAAATATATGATGACAAATGACTTCATTGTTATGATATCATTGTTTGCCGATGATTGTATAAGTGCAGTAGACGATTCAACTGAAATTAATGAAGGATCAATATCCTGTGTTAATGAAACAGAACATACCAATGTATCGAATATCGAAAAAAACATTGGATCAAATGTCTTAACATCATTTAATAGCAAAGTGAAAAATCCTGACATTGATCCTACCGCCTATATTCATCCACTGGCTTCGGTAATCGGGAATGTACATATCGGGACCAATGTAATGATTTCCCCGGGTGCCTCTGTTCGTAGTGATGAAGGCCAGCCGATCCATATTGGTGATAACTCCAATGTTCAGGATGGCGTAGTGCTTCATGCCCTGAAAACCGATGGGTATGGCAAGGCTTTAGAATACATCCTGATGGAAGTTGATGGTGAAAAGTATGCAGTTTATGTTGGCAACCGTGTTTCTGTGGCTCACCAGTCATATGTCTACGGACCGGCAAAGGTTGGCGATGATACTTTCATCGGCATGCAGTCCTTTGTGTTCAAAGCAACTGTTGGAAACAACTGCGTACTTGAACCGGTATGTGCAGTCATTGGAGTAACCATACCTGATGACAGGTATGTGCCAGCAGGTACGATAGTGACAACTCAGGCACAGGCCAATGCACTGCCAGGGATCACAGGTGATTATGCATACAAGTATACCAACGAGGCTGTAGTAAATGTGAATGAGCAGCTGGCAAAAGGGTACAATGAATTTCATGATCCTTTACCCCATATCTGTACCAATGTGCTGGCATCCTTTAATTGTGAAGTAAAAAACCCGGACATTGATCCTACTGCCTACGTCCACCCACAGGCTTCAGTAATCGGGAATGTGCATATCGGGACCAATGTAATGATTTCACAAGGTGCCTCTGTCCGTGGTGATGAAGGCCAGCCGATCTATATTGGTGATAACTCAAATATTCAGGACGGCGTAGTGCTTCATGCCCTGAAAACCGAAGAGTACGGCAAGGCTTTAGAAAACAACCTGATAGAAGTTGATGATAAGAAGTATGCAGTTTATGTTGGCGACCGCGTCTCCATGGTTCACCAGTCACATGTCCACGGGCCGGCAAAGGTTGGCGATGATACTTTCATCGGCATGCAGTCCTTTGTGTTCGAAGCAACTGTTGGCAACAACTGCGTACTTGAACCGATATGTGCGGTCATTGGAGTAACTATACCTGATGGCAGGTATGTGCCAGCAGGTACGGTAGTGACAACTCAGGCACAGGCAAATACACTGCCCGTGATCACAGGTGATTATGCATACAAGATTACCAACGAGGCTGTCGTAAATGCGAGTAAGCAACTGGCAAAAAAGTATAATGGTCAATTTAATGGAGACTAAAGTTCCTTACCTGTTTCAATGGTGGATGAACCAGCTGGTTTCATCAAGGAATGGTATGTGTGAGTTCGCCAGAAATGAATAGTAAGATGTTGTATTTCCATGCCGGAATAATTGTAATTTGATATATGGAAACCCGACTGCGTATGATAGCAAATTAGTATTTGTATAGTTGTGTAAATGAGTTCGTCCTATTTGTAAAAATATTGAAACAAAAACCAGTGCGAACGCCGTTAGGCGGCACATCCCACTGCCACCAAACCCACAGCTTATTCCATAGTCCACAACTCAAACATGAATTTACCATATCTGCTGAAACGACACCGCTTTAAAACAATTTTGTTTTTCATGTCCGTGGTATGGAAACGTGCCGCTCTGCACTCGCATGTAGTCGCGCTGTTTTCATCATGAACTCGTTAAACCAACCGCTTGACACCAAACATAAAGGTGTACTGAATCGGTACATATACGATACTTTTAGTGGCAGGTCAATCCATTATCGGAGTTACATTCCATCTTGCCAATAAGATATCGACTAACGATTTAGATTCTTCGTAACTACTCGTTTAGGAAGCAATATCTAGCGACTGCACTTATATCTAAATGTTGATTTTATATTTCTGTAATACATGGTAAAATAGGCAGCATAAAACGATATGTAAAAAATAATAGTATGTTGAAACTTAAGTAGAAATAAACGTTTTATCGTTATCAACATCTACTTCTAAAAGGTGAGTAGTTATAATTCTTCATTATAGTATATTATGGAAAATGCCGCCTGACGGCGGTCGCATTGGCTTTCGATTCGTATATACCTGAATTTTGCACTCAGGATTTAAGCTATACAAATACCATTTATTTTTCTCTTTCTCTAGCAAGCAATTTTAACACATTGTTTCGCAGTGTATTTGATTCAGGAGCTGTACGGTCTCGTGGGCGCGGGAGGTTAACATCGATTATCTCTTTGATCTTACCTGGCCTTGCACTCATAACTACAATCCGGTCAGCAAGAAACACGGCTTCATCCATGCTGTGGGTCACAAACAGAACAGTAACACTTTTTTTCTCCCATATCTCTAAAAGTTCATGTTGCAATGCATTCCTTGTCTGGGCATCAAGTGCCCCGAAAGGTTCATCCATAAGCAGTACCTTCGGTTCAGTTGCAAGCGCGCGTGCAATTGCTACTCTCTGGCGCATTCCGCCGGAAAGTTCGTAAGGAAAACTGTTCCTAAACTGCTCAAGACCGACAAGTTCGAGATACTTTTCTGCAATTTTGAGTGACTCTTTCTTTTTTATACCCTGCATCCCAGGTCCAAATGCAATATTGTCAATAACTGTCCTCCATGGAAATAGGGAATATTCCTGGAATACCATCCCACGTTTTGCATCAGGGACTGTTATTTTTGTACCTTCAAGTAATATCTCACCTGATGTCGGTTTATCAAGTCCGGCAATTATGCGCAATAGTGTGGTCTTGCCGCAACCTGATGGTCCGATGAAACAGACGAACTCCCTGTCTTTTATCTCAAGAGTAATATCATCCAGTGCACTGGTTGATGCTCCGTTTTCTTTTTTAAATGTTCGTGAAACATTGGTCACGGTCAGCCTACCCATTCACATCACAACCCCAGTGCGCCATTTAAGGAGGCGTTCATCTACGTAGTGCCTAAATGTCCTATCGAACAAGAGTCCGATAAAACCAAGCAGAAGCATGTACACGAGAACAAAATCCATCTGGTGCAGGTAATAGTGCCACCATATCCTGTAGCCCATGCCATTTGTGCTGACCCCGAACATCTCTGCAGCGACAAGACACATCCAGCCAACCCCCATTGCAATTCGCATTCCTGCTGCAATGGATGGTAAAGCTGATGGAAAAGCCACATAGCGAATAAGAGAACAGTCGCTTGTACACCCTAAAACCTTTGCAGCTTCCACATATATGACAGGAACGCTCTTAAATCCTGTATAAGTGTTGATTATTACAGGAAATACAGCACCAATAAAAACCACAAAACCGGCTGATTGGTGTGTAAGTCCAAACCACACGATCGCAAAAGGGATCCATGCAAGCGGTGGGATCGGACGTATTATCTCGATAAGGGGGTCAAATATTCGATTTGCGTTCTTAAACCAGCCCATTACAATACCAATCGGGATCCCGATAAGAAATGCTAAAAATAGTCCAATTCCAAAGTGAAGCAGGCTGACCGATATATCTGTAACTATCGCACCGCTATTTATCACTTTAAAAAATGATGACACAACATCAACAAAACTTGGTAGGAATAGTTTGTTCTTGACAAGTACATCTGCAACAAACTGCCACACAATAACTAGTGTAAAAAATGAGAGTACTTCAAGCTCTCTTTTGCGTACTAAGTCCTTAATCCTATTATCCATGCATCCTCCGACATATGAGAGGCATGTGCCTCCCTTACCCGAAATCAAATACGTGCTGTTTGTTAATGTATGTTGTCATTTTTATATTGCTGCGGACTTATTCATCACTGCCTCAAAAAAACCCAGATCGAATATGTCTTCTTGGCTAAACGGCTTTTCGATTATGCCCATCTCATATTGTACCCGGGTATAGTCAACTGTGGAATTGATTATCAGGTTAGGATCTGATATCCATTTACCGTCCCAATCTTCAAGGGATTTATCAATCTTATTAACCTCCCATCCGGTTTTTGCAGCAAATATCTCACTTGCCTCACCAATATTTTCTTTGTTGTACTCTGTTGCACGTATGTGAGTTCTTACAATCTGCTCAACTATATCCGGATTTTCTCTTATGAGTTTACCACTGACTACCAGAACACAACATGCATGACCAGGGGACATTTCACCTGATGCCATGACAGGAATTCCGTTGCCTTCACTTTCAATTATAGCAGGAGCCGGATGCGGCAGGAATACACCATCAACCTGATTTGCTGATATGGCAGTTATTGCATCACCTGGTCCCATTTCAAAGATCTCAAGGTCATTCTCAGGATCAATACCGTTCTTTTTGAGCCAGTCCTTTAAAAGTGTATTCTGGATTGTACCTACCGGGAATGTTGCAATCTTCAGGCCTTTGAGGTCTTCCGGACCTGTGTACGATATTTCAGGACGAAGCACGAGATTGGAACCCTGTGTCTGCACACCTGCAACGATTTTTGCATCCAGTCCGACGCCAAGAGCAGATATTACAGGAGCGGCACCCACATAAGCGATATCAAGGTCACCTGCAAACATCGAATGCATCTCCGGTGCACCTGTTGGAAATTCATGTTCATATATGTTCACAATGCCAAAAGGTGCAAGATCATCTTTCCACCAGCCTTTTTCCATTGCGGTCATATGTGCTATCTGGTGTGTACTTGGTTGGTAGCCTATGTTGAGTTCTGTGATCTTTTCATCTTTTGTATCAGTACATCCTGATACAAATGCTGCAGCCAATAGCATAATGGTTACAAATATTACTTCTCTGGTTTTCATAAGTTTGTCACCTCAATGAAATGTAAACAATTAACTATTGTATATTCCTTGGATAATCGTATATATATGTTATCAAAAATTGAATTGATATATCCTTAAAGTATTAATATGATCGAATATATGTCCTGTTAAGGACATGAATATCTTAATTTGAAATGGTTATTGTAGGGGAGGTCTAAAAATGAACATTGTTGAAAAAATAATTACATCTGTATTCGAATCGGACGATGCATTCCAAAAGACTCTTTCAAAGTCTATCAAAGAGGATTTGAATATCACGGTTATTGAATTTTCGGAGCATGCAAATGTTCCCCCCAGTACTATGTACAAGATACTATCCGGAAACCGGGAGCCTAATATTAAGACACTACGCCAGATCGTAAGAACAATACGAAAACTAGAAGGGTCTGAGCATGGTGAGTTCATTGCGGTAATTGCCGCCCGCCCTGTTCTGGACACAATCAATGAAACAAAAAGAAAGATTGGCGGTACACTTTTGACCATAAGGGAATATTCCGCTACCACCATTGAGGAGGCGATCATAGCAGCAGTCCGTGCCGAGCGGGAGGGTGCAAAAGCCCTTGTATGTGCGCCGATCGTCAGTACAACGGTCGAGAAGATATTAAGGATACCTGTTGCTACTATTATGCCAAAGAACAGTATGATAGAAGCAATCGAACTTGCTGCACGAAAGATTGCTTAAAATGAATTACTTCTATGTTGTGTGTATTATGAATAGGAATAATACCAAATTACAATAACATTTGTGCCCTGTTCAGGCACAGGAGAATTATGAGATCTGCATTGATACTAGCTGGTGGCCGCAGCAGGCGTATGGGATTTCAAGAAAAAGCCCTGCTTTACATTGGTGACAGAACCATAATAGAGCATGTGGTGGATGCACTTGAAGGAGTTGTGGATGAAATTATCATATCTGTAAGAGATGCCGCACAGCAGGAACTGCTAAAGGATTATACGCAGGGACGTGATGTTGTACTGGACAAGTATCAGGATGCCGGACCACTATCTGGTATTCTTGAGGGACTGAAAAACGCAACAGGGGATTATGTATTCGTTGTTGCATGTGATATGCCATACATAAATACCGGTGTTGTTGAATTGTTGTTCAAACGTGCAGAGGGGCATGATACTGCCATACCGATATGGGAAAACGATAACCTGGAGCCAATGCATGCAGTCTATCGCACCTGTCCTATGATCGTGGAAACCGAAAAAGCCATCCTGCGCAGTGATATGTTCGTACTGGCACCTGTTTTTAGGATGCCGGACCTGATGTTTGTGGATATGGAAGATATCCGGAAAATTGATCCGGGTCTTAAGACTTTTGTGAATGTAAATACACCGGACGACATTGAAAAATTACGGAATTGAATATATGCAAACTGGCCGGACTGTACCTTATATGGATATGCCTTGAACTGGAATAGCCGACAGACAAGTTATTGCACCTGATCTAACAGAAACACCAGCAATAGAATGGTTGTTTCTTCACAAAGGATGGTATATATTGTAAATATACTAACAAAGTGTGGAAATTGGGCGGATAATCACAATTGTGGAAATGAGGCGTTATTGATCATTGGTTACAAAAACAAATTGAAAAAAAGTGGGTCAATTTTAGGTGGGAATTTTCACACATCACATGTGTAGTGTAAGAAACATATAACAATGCCAAATACATATGCTATTTTATGAAATTACAAAAAATAGCCTGGGGAATTACAGGAGCTGGTCACTTTTTAAATGAGAGTTATGAGGTATTCAAAGAGATAAAATCAAAGGATCGTGATGTCCGGATCAATATTTTTGTTTCAAGTGCTGCGGAAGAAGTGTTGCGCATGTATGGACTTGAAAACAAGCTTGTGAAATTATCGGGCGGAGATTATCTTGAAGAGATATTCCTGGAAAGCGAGCAGGGTAAGAGTTCACCAAAATCCGGGAGGTTCCTTCTTGGAAAATATGATGTTCTATTTATTACACCTGCAACTTCAAACACTACTTCAAAAATAGCGTATGGGATTGCGGATTCACTGATAACCAATGCAGTTGCACAGGCTGTTAAAGGAAATGTCCCTGTATATGTAGTACCGGTTGATGTTGCAGGTGTTGTGCGCTCAGAAATGCCGTATATGATCGATAGGGAGTTTTGCAGGCAATGTGAGGAGTGTTCACCAAAAAAGAAGTGCCCACATAATGCTATCACGGACCAGATCGATCTGCTTAAGTGCAAAGGTTGCGGGATATGCAAGGAATTATGTCCATATGATGCAATCAAAGGCGGAGAAGTTGAACTCCGGGTACGGGATGTAGATGAACGGAATGTGCAGATAATTCGAGGTCTTGAAGGGATTACGGTACTTGAGAAGCCTGAAAACATAATCCAAATATTCAATCAGAAACATCTTAACAGCAGCAGATAATCAGTTCATTTCCGAAGTTGTCTGGTAATTTTTCTGCCAAATCCGACAAATATTTGTTTTATAACATAGTATATCGGTGTTTTTTTTCCACCTGCGCATACTTTTCCCTGCCGTATCGCCATTAGAACAGCATCGACTGTGTTTTCTTCAACATTGATTTCTGTGTATGCCTGCCCCACCATTTGCGGAATATGCGCATCGCTTCCACCGACCTGCGGTAGATTGAGCGACTGTGCAGCAATTTTTGCTTTTTTGTTTGGACGATTGTCAAGGCATCGTGAATTCAACACCTCCACAGCATCAATATCCATCCCATTAATATATCCTATACCATGAGACGTGAGTTTGAAAGGGTGTGGTATAATAACCACTCCTTCAAGTTCCCGTGCTCGTTCTATCGTTTTTTCAGGCGAGAGATATGGTTCGATATTTTCTTTTATTCCAATAACAAGAATATGTCCTTTTGAGGACGTTACTTCTACTCCAGGGATAACAATAAGGTCAGTACCAAGTTCTTTTGCTCTTTTTACACATGCGATTCCACCTTCGATCGTATCATGGTCGCATACGGCAAAACCGTCAAGACCGTTTTTTGTGGCATGTGCAATTATGGAATCGATATCAGCATTGCTGTCCTTTGAGAAACATGAATGTACATGAAGATCAAATCTCATGCTATAAAAAGATGGTATTAAAGCTTATATATATTTGGAATATTTCTCGATATTTTTCGGTAAACATATTTGTATAGTCCGACACATCAATATACGTTTGGTACAATAATAAATTGAAATGTCTTTTCCCTGCTTAATTTGACTTTGTTGCACCACATAGTAAATTAATATCAAAAGATTACTTCGCAAAAAAGTTCCACCAAGTCTTAAATCGGTATCGGTAACAACATTGATTATCCAATATGACAAATCGGGTTAATCCCTATATATTTTTATTCCAATACCCTCCACACTATCAATAAAAAGCATAAAAATACCAACAATTCCAAGGTACCAAAAATGAGCAAACTTACCCCTGCGATGCAGCAGTACTATGACGCTAAAAAACAGCATAGTGATGCGCTGATATTTTTCAGGATGGGTGATTTTTACGAATCATTCGGAGAAGATGCAAAGACCATTGCGCATGAACTTGAGATTACACTCACAACACGTGGCAAGGGGAAGGATGGCGAGAAGATGCCGCTTGCAGGGATACCCTATCATGCAATTGATAACTATTTGCCACGTCTTATAAAGAAAGGGTACAAGGTCGCCATTTGCGAGCAACTCGAAGACCCAAAAAAAGCCAAGGGCGTTGTGAAAAGAGGAGTTGTAAGAGTGGTTACACCCGGTACTGTAATCGATTCATCCATGTTTGCCGATCCCTCCAACAATTATCTCATGGCAGTATCCGGAAACTCGACCGTATCGGAATTCGGAGTCTCATTCCTTGATCTCTCCACAGGAGAGTTCCTAACAACCCAATTCACAGATGAAAATCCATTTGACATAATAGCAAGCGAAGCCGCACGAATGCGACCTACCGAGTGCATCATGCCGCCTGCCCTGTTTAAAAATAGGAAAATTGTCGAACGGCTTTTGGAACTAAAAATATTAATCCACGAATTCGATGCCGATGCGTTTGAGGTTAAAGACTCAAAAAAGCAACTGCAGGAGCATTTCAAGATTGCCACGCTTGAAGGTATGGGGTGTGAAAACCTGCCCTGTGCCATTTCCTCTGCCGGCGCAGCACTTCGATATGCCACCGAAACACAGATGCGGGAACTCGGGCATATCCATACTCTTAAGACCTATTCGGAATCCGAGTTCATGATACTGGACTCCATCACCCTGCGAAATCTTGAGATTACAAAGAACGTGCGCGGGGAGGGAAATGATACCTCACTTTTACATGTGCTGGACAAGACAAAAACACCCATGGGCACCAGGCTGCTCCAGAAATGGCTGCTTAAGCCGCTCATCTCCGTAAAGGACATCAACAACAGGCTTGATGCTGTTGATGAAATAAAAAACGACACGTTTCTTCGCTTTGACCTGCGCTCGAACCTGTCATACGTTCGTGACATTGAACGCCTCATCGGGCGCATTGTGTACGGAAATTCCAATGCCCGTGATCTTGTAGCTCTTAAAGTCTCTCTTGAAGTAATACCTACCATTATCGATTCCCTGAGTGATGGAATTGATTCGAAGATGCTGAACAATATCAGGCAGGGATTTGAGAATTTCATCGAACTTAATGATCTCACCGACCTTATCAGGAGGGGAATCGTTGACGAGCCGCCGGTAACTGTAAGGGAAGGTGGGATGATCAAGTCGGAGTACAACGAAAAACTGGACGAGCTTAAGGATATGGCAAGGAACGGAAAACAGTGGATCGCCAAATTCCAACAAAAAGAGCGTGACCGGACAGGTATCAAATCTCTTAAAGTCGGGTACAATAGGGTATTCGGGTACTACATTGAAGTTACGAAGATCAATATCGAACAGGTTCCTGATGATTACATCAGGAAGCAGACCATAACCAATGCCGAGCGGTTCTACACACCCGAACTCAAGGAACGTGAGGGGATGATACTCTCTGCCGATGAGAAAATGGTGGCTCTTGAATACGAGCTCCTGACCCGGATCAATACCATCATTGCCGGGCGATCGAAAGAGTTGCAGCAGACCGCTGCACTGATAGGTGAACTTGATGTTATCTCAAACCTTGCCGAAGTAGCGACAAACAATAACTACACACGCCCCGGTATCAGCAATGACTGCAAGATACTCATCAGGGATGGACGGCATGTGGTTGTGGAAAATTCAGTGTCGGGCGGTTTTGTTCCAAACGATACGGAGATGGACTGTACGAATAACCAGTTCATGCTGGTAACAGGTCCTAACATGGCAGGAAAATCCACGTACATGCGCCAGATAGCACTCATTGTGATCATGGCACAAGCAGGTTGTTTTGTTCCTGCATCGCATGCATCCATCGGGATCGCTGATAGGGTGTTTACTAGAATCGGTGCGTTTGATGATCTTGCAAGCGGACAGAGCACGTTTATGGTGGAGATGATCGAACTTGCCAATATACTGAACAACGCAACACCACAAAGCCTTGTACTCCTTGATGAAATCGGGCGCGGTACTAGTACATATGATGGATACAGCATCGCAAAGGCGGTCGTAGAGTACATACACAACAAAGGGCGAGTAGGGATAAGGTCGCTTTTCGCAACGCATTACCACCAGCTTACAGACCTTGCAGATACACTCAAACGTGTCAAAAACTATCATGTTGCAGTTAAGGAAGACGGACATGAACTTGTATTCCTGCGCAAGATAATGCCTGGTGCATCGGACAGGAGTTATGGTATCCATGTAGCACGGCTTGCAGGGGTTCCGCATAAGGTTACGAAAAGGGCAAATGAGATATTACATGATATCGAGAACGAGAGTGTAATGAGCAATGAGCAGGACAACAGGGGACGAACGAGGAGCAAAAACAATGCCAGGTACACCCAATTGATCCTTTTTGATTCGGATGATACAAAGGACTACAACAAAAGCCATCCTGTTCTGGATGAACTGGACAATATGGATATCAACGGTATGACACCACTGGATGCATTGAATGCACTTAATGAACTTAAGAAAAAATCCGGAAGCGCGAGGGGATCAGCAGAATGAAAAATGATACTAAAAATAAGATATGCATCCTTGATGAGAATACAATAAACAAGATCGCTGCCGGTGAAGTAATAGAGCGCCCGGCATCGGTGATCAAGGAACTTATTGATAATGCAATTGATGCTTCCGCTACTGGTATTCGAGTGGAAGTAAGGGGGTGCCAATCGATAATGATGTCAGTTATGGACAACGGGTGCGGAATGAGTAAAAGTGACGTGTCCATTGCTTTTTTGAAGCACGCTACAAGCAAGATCAGGACCGCAGATGATCTTTTTGCGATCTCTACAATGGGATTTCGTGGAGAAGCGCTCTCGTCCATTGCAGCGATATCAAAACTTACGATCATCACACGACAAAAGGATGATATATCCGGTACAAAAGTAATTCTTGAAGGCGGCAATATAAAGGGTATAAAGGATGTCGGGACTGCGGTCGGGACCCGTGTTATTGTGGAGGACCTGTTCTATAATACTCCTGCACGGAGAAAGCACCTCAAAAGCGATCGAACGGAACTTGCACATGTGACGGATGTTGTTACAAGGTATGCGCTTGGGAATACGGATGTTTCTTTCAAACTTATCAGCGACGATAAGACGATACTCCGCGCACCCGCATCAAACGGGCTTTTTGACCGGATCATACATGTGCTTGGAAGTGATGTGGCAAAAGCCATGATTCCCGTTTCGTTCGGGTCTAAATGGGCAAAAGTATCAGGTTATGTGTCGCAACCGGAACATACCAGAAGTGGAAATGACCTGCAATCGTTTTTTGTAAATGGCAGAAGTGTCAATTCCAGGGCTATCAGCAATGCCCTGCGACTGGGTTATTATATGCTTATTCCAAAAGGGCGGTATCCTGCTGCAATATTAAACGTATCAGTTGATCCGGAGGATGTGGATGTCAATGTCCATCCAACCAAAACCGAGGTGCGGTTTGTTAATGAAATAGGGATCATGGATACGATTTCAAAAGCCGTTGATCAGGCACACAGGTCACAGGCCTTCCATGAGATCGATGAAAAGGACAATACTGTGCAATTATTGCTGGATGAAACTCAACCTACAGATAAGAAAGGTGTGGAAAATACATTGCATGAGAGTGTAACTCCATACCATGCATCAATAAAGGATACCGAGCGTCGCCTTAAGCGAACAGGAAGAGAATTTCTTGCGGTGGATCTGGATATTGTAGGCAGTACGCAGATCAATGATATCGAAATACTCGGGCAGATCAATGAACTGTATATTGTTGCACGATCCGGGGACGGGCTTTTGCTTATTGACCAGCATGCTGCCCATGAGCGAATATTATTCGATCAGATTAAGGACCGCAAGGATCCGGGATGGCAGGAGTTGATCACTCCGATTACCATTGAATTTAATGCAAAGGAGAGGATCTTGCTGGAAGAATACATACCATACTTTGAGGAGTTTGGTTTCGCGATATCCGAATTCGGTGCCAATACCTATGTGATCACTGCTATTCCCAGCATATTCGGCAAACTGGAAAATTCGGATGTTGTGCATGACATTATCTCCGATATCCTGTTAAGCGGAAGGATTCGGGACGAGACCGGCATCTACGACCATGTATCAAAAAGCATGGCATGCCGTGGGGCGATCAAGGCAGGCTCAGTATGTAGTTTTGAGCAGATGGAAAATCTTATATCGCAGCTAATGCTTACCGAAAATCCAAAGACATGCCCGCATGGAAGGCCTACTATGATTTCGTTTTCAAAAAAGGAACTTGCTAAAATGTTCGGGCGTACTTGACCATAATCACAACTATTTTAAACGGTAATAGCATCCTGATTGCGTATGAATAAAAATGGAGTTCCGGAAAAAGAGATATTTGCTTTTTTAAATGACACAAAAGCACGCGACACCACATACGAGCGTGTTTTAAGTGCTATGTGCACTCACCCGCATAAGATTGCGGTTGAGGCTCACATGCAATTCATTGAATCAAATCTTGGTGATTTAGGGTTGTTCTCAGGTACTCATGACCTCGAAAAAGAAGTAATACGGATGATGGGGTGTCTTATGAATGGTCCATCCGTGCACGGATATGTCACAACAGGCGGAACCGAATCCAATATACAGGCACTTCGTGCCATGCGTAATATCAGCAACGTCCGGCATCCGAACGTAATTGTTCCTGAATCTGCGCATTTTTCATTTGATAAAATTGCAGATATGCTTGAGATCAAGATTCGAAAGGCTGCACTTGATCCGGAGTTTAAGGTAGATATGGATTCTGTAAGACGACTTGTAGACGAACATACTATAGGCCTGGTTGGAATTGCGGGCTCTACCGAATTTGGCCAGATCGACCCTGTCGGGGAAATGTCGGAACTTGCGGTTGAAAAAGGTATATTCCTGCATGTTGATGCTGCTTTTGGTGGTTTTGTGATTCCCTTTTTGAAACATCCGCAGATATATGATTTTGCGCTGGATGGTGTTACATCCATAGCATTAGATCCTCATAAAATGGGATTTAGTACAATTCCTTCAGGTGGATTGTTATTTAGGGATTCTGATCATCTCAAGCACCTGCAGACACACACACCTTACCTTACTGTCGATACCCAGTATTCCCTGACAGGTACAAGAAGCGGTGCCACTGTTGCAGGCACATATGCTGTTATGAAACACCTGGGTAAAGAAGGATACCAGAATATTGTAGACCAGTGTATGGAACTTACGTACATGATCGTAGCAGGAGCAAGGGATATCGGAATTGAACCATTGATCGAGCCTGTTATGAATGTAGTAGCTCTTAACGTGCCTGATGCGGATTCGGTGAGAGAACAACTTCGTGAGGAGTTCGGCTGGCAGGTATCAATTACACGACAACCCCGTGCACTCCGGCTTGTCCTGATGCCTCATGTGACTAAGGAAAATATCGAACTGTTCTTGTATGACCTGAAAACTGTGTGTGATCTTTGATGTATTAAATTAGTATGTGCAAAACGATATGAAGGGAATCATTCACTTACCGTTCTGAGAAGAGGAAGAGAGTAATCGCTCTTCTTTATTCGGCGGTTATAATAATAATAATAATAATAATAATAATAATAATAATAATAATAATAATAATAATAATAAAGATAAGATGATACCTTAAATCCGTGACATTTTTGCACGCCCCATAACCCATGAAAGGAAATCCGCTGACGGGAACTCATGTATAGTGGTTACGATGAATATACCATCCCCATAATCACTGGCAACCATAACCGGTTTTCCTTCACTATTATTGAGCAGCACATCAGCATCGGTTTCTAAGAAGTACCCATCACACTCAATCGGTATGCCTGCATGCTGTACAATAGACTGGGCATAGTGTTCACCACATTTTACAACAAGAGTTGAGCCGTGTTTCTGTGCGTACACAAGTTTCATGGGCAGCCAATCATAATGATATTCCAAAACCATTGGTCCGAATACAACAACGATTCCACCGTTTTTCACGAATTTTTCAAATGCATACTCGTTTCGCTCAATTCCCGGGAGTATCCTAGTATATTCAGAATTTGCAAAACCGGTCGGTATAATTATGCATTTGCAGGATGGTAAAAAAGGTGTTCCAAGTGCATGTGATGATATACGCTGGCAGTTGAGATCATTTTCTGGAAATAATTTTTCAAACAGAAGTGGACTATCCCATATCAGCATAACGTCTATCATGTGATGATGATAAGAATCCCTATATATTATTAACTTATCCTTTACAGGTATGACAGTTAAAACATCAATAACCTGCCCTACCTGCGGTGGTTCCCGGTGCATAGAACCATCCGGGAACATTCTGGATAATTCCTACATTCTGTATATGGCGTGTGGTGATTGCCATCCGGATCCAAAACTCAGGAAAGATACACCGTTTTTTTTAGTCGAGCAGGAAGGATATGATAATAGACCCTGCAACAATTGCGGGGCACGCCACCTGGATATCGTTATGGCAGATGCACTGGAAGTAATGATAAAACATGGATGCCGAAATAATGAGACACGCCTCTTTGATGTTGGGACACCATTAATAACGATCGGCTGCCCTCTTGCATTTGCACCACGTCTTAAAACGGACGATCTTATTTTGATTACGGATAATATTAACAAGCAGGTTGCAGGGGAACTTATCAATATTCCAGAGATAAAAGGTGTTATAAAAAGAGTGGGCACACCTGCACAGAGCGTAGGAATACTGGATACGGACAGTGAGCCACATACTTATGAGTTGCTTGCAGGATGCGATATGCGGTGTGATATTGTAACATCGAGTTTTGGGGAACTGTGTATCTACAAAAACCAATCAAAGATACACATTGAATTTAGCCGCGAATCACCCGAAAAGATGCAGGTACTTGAAAGGTTATACATACAGGGACACCTTACTGGTGAAACCGTAATCGATGGTTTTTGCGGACCCGGCACCCTTGGACTTATGTGTATGCTTGCAGGTGTAAAACATTTGATATTAAATGATGCATGGAAAACCGCGATAGAAAATACGCTTTTAAATATTGAAGCAAATACGGACATATTGGGAGTGGAACTTGAAAAATTGGTTGACACATCATCCATGCCTGATATCGGTGATGAGCCCGTACATGTTGCACATGCAAAAGGAAACGGATCCGTAATAGATATATTTCATGGGGATTTCAGGAAACTTCTTAAAGTGGTCGATGATTTTGATATTTGCCTGATAGATACATATCCTTCAGTTGATGCAGCAGCATTTGCAAAAGATGATATTGGCAGGCGTATGGTAATAATCTGAGAGACACTCGACTTTGTTACATTACAGGATATAGGTTTTGACCTATATCCAAAATATTGTATACGCTTCAAATCTAAGGGTAACTGACTCTATTTTGAAATCGAAAGATGCTTTTAGCACTTTATTTAGATAATCCGAATATGCATTTTACCCTGGTTTTTGAAGTGGATACAAAATATTATTATATTATTCGTCTTCTTCATTCAGGTATTCATCTTCATGATGCATATCACGCTTTACAACAGATTCGAACAGGAAGTATTTTTCAACATATGCCTGTATCTCTTCATCAGATATGCATGAAACCCGCTTTTCCCTGTCATACAATTTATGGATATCTTTCTGGATAGCTTTTAGGCGCTTGTCATTTTTGTCGATTGATATTTCAACATTCATCAAGTCATTCAGTGTTTCCTGAACCTTGTATTTCAACACTTCAATGCCAGATGAATCACCAACAAGGAATATGCGTTCTCCTCCTACCTTCTCTGGCAGGAAAGGTTCATATGTGAACGGATTTTTAATGACACCTGCGGCATGGATTCCTGATTCATGTGCAAAAATATTTTTGCCGACAACGGATTTGTTACGTGGAATCCTGATTCCGATCTCCTTTTCCATGAATCTGGCAAATTTTGTGATCGATTCAAGATTATATTTATCGAATCCTTCAACCCGCTCTGTTAGGAAAATAAGCAGTTTTTCCATTTCAGCATTTCCTGCTCGCTCACCTATGCCAAGAAATGTCACACTTGACCAGTTAGCACCGTACCAATATCCTGCAAGTGAGTTCGCAACAGCCAGGCCAAAATCATCATGACAATGAGTTTCTATGTTTACAGCACCAAGTTCATCTTTAATGTGTTTAACCATTGAAGCCATACCATATGGCTCATCAACGTTAATAAATGGAAGACCGAAACCTACCGTATCACATAACCGGATCGTACAATTCGGGTCGATCTCAAGTAGATTTCCAATAAGCGGATACACGAAATTGTAATTATCCGCACGTGTCATATCTTCAATATGTGTACGGGTTCGGAGTCCGTGGTCAACCGCATACTGAAGTGCATTTAAGTATTTCTCCTCTGCTGCTTCACGGCTTGCGAGTCCCATCTTGTCGAATATATGTGAATCAGACACTGACATAAGTATTCCGACTTCTTTAATCCCGTCAACTTCCAGTATCATATCTATATCTGCAGGCACTGCACGTGCCCATCCGGTAATTTCCGGAAACTCATATCCGTAATCAAACATCATTTTGATTGCTGCCCGATCACGTTTATTAAATACAAAAGTTTCAAGTTTTTCGATACCGATTTCATGTAAAAACCCGTATATCTTGAGTTTTTGCTGTTTATTCATAACGATGCCGGGCATCTGGGAACCATCACGGATTGTACTGTCACTTATAAACACCTCCTGATCATTTGGCAAATTTATCTTTGGCAGGTCATCATAAGATTTGTATACTTTCATTGGAATCCTCCTCATAATGCGAAACTTCTTTGACTTGCACACGTAAGGCAAGTTTGATATTATTTCGCAAGAATATTTAAAAATTCTGTTTGCAGACAATCATTAGTCCACATTAAATTCGTGAAAAATAGTGTGCTTTTGCACACAATACACATGTATCTTCATTAATCGCTGTTATTTTTAACTTAAAAGACGTTATCCTTAAAATGCCTTTCTTTTTTCACATATAGATTTTCCATCGGTGTTCGGTTAACAGACTGCATAACAATTGTTACAACTTATCTCAAAAATAGCGTAATCTATTTCAAATTGTGTGTTACGGTAATTATGCGTGTGATAATTCGTATCCGCTTCAAATCTAAGGGTAACTGACTCTTTTTTGAAATTAAAAGCCTGCTTAGGCACCTGATTTTGATAATCCGAATATGCATTTTACCCTGATTTTTGAAATGGATACGATAATTCACGGTTATGAATATGTTAAAACGGAGTTAGAAAAACCGGGTAGAAATATACCATGGGACTCAAAGTGAAGATGTAAACTGAGATATCTATAAATCTCCCACCGCCAATCTATCAGTCATGGATCATTTAAGCCAATTAAAAAATACCGCAGAAAAGATTACCAGCATGGAAATTCGCGGCGCGGGCCGAATCGCAAAAGCCGCTGCGGTCGCACTTCGTGATTATGCTGAAAATCTGGAAGTTGACTCAATGGATAAGTTCAGAATCCATATTGAAAATGCCGCAAAACTGCTTATAGATACCCGACCGACCGCGGTATCACTTCCAAATGCGGTCAGGCTCACAGCCCGATATAATTCTACGGATGTAGAAGAAGCAAAAGAAGAGATTATCAATAATGCTGAACGATTCATCAGGCAGGCTGGTGAGGCACTCCAAAAAATAGGGGAAATCGGAGCCAAGCGCATACGTGACGGTGACGTCATTATGACACACTGCAATTCCCATGCAGCGCTTTGTGTCATCACAACTGCTTTTGGGCAGGGTAAAGATATCTCAGTTATTGCTACTGAAACACGACCAAGGCGACAGGGGCTGTTGACAAGCAAACATCTTCTTGATCATGGTATTCCTACCACACTTATTGTAGATTCTGCTGCAAGATATTGCATGAAAGAGGTTGATATCGTCATCGTAGGTGCGGATGCCATTGCTGTGAACGGTGCACTTATAAACAAGATAGGAACATCACAAATTGCACTTGCAGCACATGAGGCACGGACGAACTTCATGACCGCAGCTGAGACCTATAAATTCAGCCCGGACACCATTCTTGGAGATTTCATTGAGATTGAGGAACGGTCGATCGATGAGGTGATTGATCAGGACATACTTGCAGATTTGCCCAAATTAAATATCAGGAACCCTGCTTTTGATATTACACCACCAAAATACATTGACCTCATAATCACGGATGTCGGCGCGGTGCCGCCCGGAATGGCTTATACCATCATAAAAGACCATCTTGGATGGGACGTTGGCGAAATGATGTGAAAACATGGTACCAATAGGCGCATTTACCCATTTACCTATTCACCAATAACCTGTACAATCAACTTCCGTGATCGTGACCGATTATCCAGATCTATGCAGATGATCTGCTGCCAAGTTCCAAGTGCGATTACACCATTGATTATCGGAAATGTCTCACTTTGCCCGAGCAGGGATGCGCGCACATGTGAATGACCATTACCGTCATGCCAGCGCTCATTGTGCTGGTATACTATATCCTGCGGCGCAATCCTCTCAAGTGCCTGTGTCAGGTCAAAAACCAATCCGGGTTCGTATTCAAGGGTTGTTACTGCCATAGTAGAACCGGGTGCAAAGACTGTAACAAGACCATCTTTTATTATTGATTCTTTTACTGCCATTATGACATCATCTGTAATATCGACAATATCAGTATTACCTTGCGTATCAAAATTTAAGTGTTTAGTGACCACTGTCATTGGAACCAATCCATAATACCGGATTCATATTTACTTCAATCATTAGGAATTTCAGCTAATTTAATGCCCAACAATGATATAATTATCACAAATACTACCATTGCACCAACAAAACCGTATTCCTTTTGCATCATGCCGCTAATATTGACACCTATAAGTAATACTACAAATACCAGAGTCGAGCCGATAGATGAAACAATTTCCATTTGTTTTTTGTTCATTATACATTAAGTGGTACTTTTGGTACATCAACTTACCGCAAATATCGCAACAAAATATCTATTCTATCAATAAACCATTTATTGAAATATCACCGCAAAGTTCTCAATGATTATTGTTTTACCATTAGGACAAATGGCCACCACATGATGTGGTTTAATTTTTCGATTAATGTATATAAAAATCAAACCGTTTGAAACTAGGTTTATCTTTCAAAGTATGGTATTATTTGACATAATACTCTTTAAATACAGAAATCTGCTTTCTGGTCCCCACTACAGCCACAACATCCCCGGTTTTGATAATCATTGAAGGAACAATATCAGTAATAACCCTACTATCGCGTTCAATACCGATAATTGTGCATCCCACAGTATGTCTTATGTTCAATTCTTCCACAGATTTATCGATAAAGCCAGACCCTTTGTGCACATGATGTTTTTCAATTTCGATACCTTCATAGAGCATGATATCCTCATCAATGTCCTTACAAACACTATTCATGCATGTTGCAGTAATTTTAGCAAGCATCTGACCTGCTACAATTGACAGGGATGCTACATAATCCGCCCCTGCCTTGTATATCTTGTCTATTGATTTCACAGAATTTGCCCGTGCAAATATCGTGGATTCAGGGTTTAGGCCGCGTGAAATAAGCGTTGCAAATATCGTATCTGTGTCACTGCTCAATGTGACAATTACTGTTGATGCACTTTCCACTCCTGCTTCTTTTAGAACATCTTCATCAACAGCATTGCCCACCACATACTCAAAATTTTCACTCTCAAGTACATGTTCACTAATGTCAACAACCACAAAACGGACATCGCTATTTTGGAGTACTTCTACGATCTGCTTACCTACATCCCCATATCCGAGTACTATCAGGTGTCCACTTTTCATAATTTTATCCACCATTTATAATCTTGCATGCCAGTATTTACCGTGTCAAATTTTTCAATTTTGATAGTTGTTCTGTAGTACCAATTGCAAGAAGTACCGAGTTATCTTTTATGACATATCCTGCAGGTGTATTAAAGGACAAACTGCCACCTTTCCATATCCCCACAATGTTTGCACCGGTTCGCTCGCGGATCGCAGCATTTACTAAAGTCATTCCTATCAATGAACTCTTAGGGTATATCGGGAATTCCACAATGCTAACTCCCTCAAAAAACTCGGTTGTACCGGTTAGCCTGTTCACGAAAGGGTCTACCGCCTTTTTTCCAATAAAATGACCGATCAGGGATTTGGGAGAAACCACTTTGCTTGCTCCTGCATATTTCAGGTATTTTGCTTTGGATGCATCTTCAATTATTGCAATAACATCTACATCAGTGAGTTCGCGTGCTGTTAACACAATATTTGCATTTTCCTCATCTGACTTGTTCGCAATGATAATTCTCGCTGTATCGATATTTGAATTTTCAAGGACTTGATCATCACTTGCCGAACCAAACACGCATGGTATGTCCTTTTCCATCAATTCTTGTATCAAGTGTTCATCATCCTCCACAATTATGAATGAAATACCATGATCATTCAGTTCATCGATCAATGTTTCCACAAGCTTGTTATACCCGCATATAATAATGTGTTCGGTCATGCCTTCTGGCGCCTGCGTGGGTATATTTATCCGGATCGTTCTCTCAAGCCATGGAGTAATTACAAGTGGGAACATCAGGCCGAATATCATGAATACTCCAGATATTTGGACAAGTATGGAAAACATCTTACCGGCATTTGAAGTTAAGATCACGTCCCCATATCCTACCGTAGTCATACTGCTTATTACCCAATAGATACCAGTTATAGAATTGGCATGTTCTAACTGATGTTCCACAGTTGCCAGGTAAACAAAGATATAACTATAAATGATCGTTAAAATAATGACTGTTGTAACGTATACTGCAATTGAATTACGGCTTCCAAGTTTTGGAAATATCATGGCATCATTCCCATTTTCATATCATGACCGATAAAGTATTACCATTCATTATATAAAAATATCATCTGTGATATATTTGTATGCTGTGACACCTAAATCAATTTTGCAACTGTAGGCCCGAATAACATCAATAAGAATGATGCAAGCACCACCAACGAAAACGTTGCTGCAATTGAACCTGATAATCTTTGTGCTTTTATTTCATCACCTGTTATGCGATGGATAAGTGATTGTGTGTAATCCCTGAATACATGTCCACCGTCAAGTGGCACGGCTGGCAGGCAGTTAAAAAGCCCGACATAGAAGTTCAACCATCCGATCCACAAAAGTGTGTTTGCTATCCAGAAAATACCGATTCCAAGCGGTTCAGCCCATCCGACAGATTGGTAAAACTGTGCAAATGTACCACTAAATCCAGGAAATCCTTCACCTGCAAAACCAGTGATCGGAAGTCCGAAGATGATTATCCATCCGGTGACCTCACCTAGCATTGATGGTATACTTTTGAGCATGCGAAGATATGCATTTGCAGGAAACTCACCGATCGATATGCCAAGAGGTGTGCTTTTTACACCGTTTGAACCATAATATATACCCAGAAAACCTTTTTCACTTGCCTTATCCGGGTATTGGGCAAGTTCGACCGCAAAACCGACTGTTAAACCCTGCTCAAGTGTCTGGTTTGCTGGCAGGACCCCAATATGAATTGTCTGGCCTGCCCGGGTTGAATTCATGAAAAATATGAAATCTTCAGCAGAGTGAATTGATATATTGTCAATTTCTACCATGTGCATTCCTTTTTCAAAACCTGCATCCTCAGCAGGTGACCCTTCAACAACGCCTCTTACAAGGACACCGATAATGTCTTCTTCTACTTTTTTACCAGCTTTTATGTCATAGGTTGAAATAACCATATCTTTCGCAACATGTACTTTTACAATGGAATTAGGTTCTATTGTGCTAGTATACAAAATAACGTCATGTGCATTTTGAACAGGTGTATCATCGATCTGCGTAATCACCATTCCTTCCCGCAGTCCTGCATCAAATGCAGATGAACCTGGTGTGACGTTGACGACCATAGTATCACTTAAGGGTTCAATCGCTCCAAGAACGGGACCAAAAAACAAAAGGAATGCTACAAATGCCACTATAAAATTTGACATCACACCTGCCGACAGTATCCGTGCACGTTGGTTGCGAGTCGCTACTTTATCCGGATCAATGACAGTTTGTATTTCCCCATTTTCATCTTCTTTTTTGCTGACCCCGAACAGTTCTTCTTCATCAGGTTCGGCAAATCCTCCAATAGGTACAATAGCAATCAGTATTCCCATTGATTTTACGCGTATATCTTCAACCCTGCATAGAATGGCATGTGAGTATTCATGAACAACAAGCGTAACGATCAATGCAATGATTCCCCATGTGAACGGGATGAAATCATTAACGCCTGGAATCAATAGTATGTTCTGTGGTTCATGGAATTTTCCAGGCTCTGGCATTGTATTATTCAAAAAGGACGAGATAAGTGCTATGTCAGAGAGTATAATTATTAAGAACATCGCAGCCATGCCCACAAACATGAGTGAAATACCAATATTTGCAAATAGTCTCCAAAATCTCTTTGGACGGGCAAGTGTGTTTAGAAGATTTTGACCACGACTTGTTCGTATCATGAGTACGGGACCAAATGTGCTGATGTTATATTTTTCAAGTATGCCGCGCCTGTCAAGTATTGATACAATTACCCAGTACAAAAGAAATATTGTTAATGCAATGGTTGTGTTATTCAAATATATTCTCCGGTCGGCAGTGTGAATTGTGTTATCAAAAATAATAGAATATCAATGTTATTATGAATGTGGTGCTATAATGTTCAAAGTGGTATATATAACCTGCAGGGAAGCGCTGATGGAGCACAAAGAATTGTACGTGCGCTTGTATTGAATAATTGTAGCATGTAAAATCTCATTTTATACTAAACCGAGCCAACTTTTTGTAACTTTTAATTTTCAATTTACTTTGCTGCATCTGTCCTATTAAAAAATTACTATAAATTATACTTGCGGAGCAGTATACTAAAGGAACACATGTTCGCGCACATTATACGATATGATTCCAAGTTGTCTACTGGATATAACTATCACTAACAAGCTCAGGGAAAATTGGATTAGGGGTATGAGTAATGTGAATAAAGATTATCGTATAATTGAAATATGTGAAATTGGAAAGTTGTGTTTTTGGTTTGGTTTCTTTTTGTAAGACTGGGGTGATGTACGTTTTTTTTAATGTCGCAGCGAATACATTATAAAGTGAAAAGGCTCATAAAATCAAACCTCGCATACTTCCAAGCGAAACTAATATCTAGCAACTTCTACAATGACCCATAATGAACTTCGCAATATGCCCAAAATGTGGAAAAGAGACTGGAAAACTCTATGATAACGTCTGCAAAAACTGCTTTTTTGAAAATCTCCGGCTTGCAGAACTACCTCTTGTGCTTCATGCAAAAACATGCACGAAATGCGGTGCACGTTTTGATCGGGGTAAATGGTCTAACGCTGGCAATGCAGAAGATATTGTGATACAAAACGTAGAAGATGCCCTATCCGTTCATATCCTTGCGGAGAACATAGACATATATGTCGAACCGCGAAAACTCACGCCATACATGTACCGCGTGCGTGTGGAGGTTAATGCAACTGTCAAGGATGAACCCGTACACCAAGAACTCAATACTGAGGTTCGAATCGTTCGCGAAGCATGTGATATGTGCAGCCGGATATCCGGCGGATACTTTGAAGGGATCGTACAGGTACGTGCAACCAACAGGGTGCCAACAGTTGATGAAAAAATGAGATGCTTAGAAATTGCGAACAATGTTGTACACAGGATGCAGGAAAAAAGCGACAGGCTTGCATTTATAACCGATTCACTTGACCTTAAAGACGGAGTTGACATATACATAGGATCAAACAACTCCGGGAGGCATATCTGCCGTGCGATAAATATGGAAATGGGTGGAAATTATTCCGAGTCCCCAACCCTGTTCGGACAAAAAGATGGCAAAAACATTTATCGAATTACATTTTCGATACGTTTGCCTGAATTTATGAAAAATGATATTATCCACCTAAAAGACAAAATCATTCGGATAAAAAGTTCCGGCAAACGAATAATCGGTATTGACCTTTCAACCGGTTCCAGGTTCATTGCAACATCAAATGAAATAGAAGGTGCCACTCGTATTGCAAGCATTGGTGATTCAGTCATGACAGTCCTTGTGGCGGTTGAAGATAATGCTATTATGGTACTTGATCCCGATACATATGAAACGGTCACGATAAATAAACCCGTTGCCTTTTCAGCAAAGTCCGGCAGCGAAATACTGGTAATCAAAACCGAGTATGGCCTTTTCGCCTTATCCGGAGAACACACATGAAAAACAATCATGCAGGAAAATGAGATCCATGGAAAACATATTGGTTATTGGATACAGCACACGCAATATCGTTTGTTCTGCCAGGCGTGCCGGATATAATGTTTACTCCATTGATGCATTCACTGATTCTGACCTTGTAGAATGTGCCTCCGGCTCACAAGCATTTGATCTTGGTAAGACTGTAGATATAAAGACCATCAGCCGCGAGAAAATTGATGAACTAATAGATAGTTTAGGAGTGGATTTTGATGCCATTGTCCTGGGTTCGGGTTTTGAAATGATGGACTTGACCAGCCTTTCATGCCCGATATTGAATAATTCTCCTCGCATCATGCAAGAAGTTTCCGACAAGGAAAATTTTGCAAAAAAACTCGTTTCAATGGATCTACCTCACCCGCATACTTATGATAGGAGCATCATTGGGAATATCAGGTATCCGGTAATGGTAAAACCAAAATGTGCAGGCGGTGGAAGATTCAATCGTGTATTTGGTGATGTGGATGAACTGAACACATATCTTGATGATATCTCAAACATGGGTACGGACACTGGGATAAACATGGATATCAGTGCGGATGATATGCTGATCCAGGAATATGTATCAGGTGTACCTCTTAGCGTCTCAATTATATCGACAAAAAATAGTGCAGTCGCAGCTGCTGTAAATGAACAGATGATCGGAGTACCATGGCTTACCAAACTACCTTTCGCATATTGTGGTAATATCACACCGTATAAAACACCTTACACTGAAAAGATGTGCCGTATGGCAGAAGATTTGATTTTAAAACTTGGTCTGGTCGGTTCTAATGGCGTTGATTTCATACTAACAGGTACCGGTCCTGTTATTATAGAGGTCAATGCAAGATTTCAGGGTAGCATGGATACTGTTGAACTTGCAACGGGTATCAATTTGTTTGATGCACACGTAAAGGCATTTACAGGTGAACTTTTACCCGAGATTCAAATGCGACCTGAGATAAAGCAGTATGCAGCACGGGTAATCATGTATGCCGAAAAGCGTTTGATGATAAATGATCTGGCAATTAACGGACTACGAAGCGAGCCTGTTGTGGATATTCCAAATTCCGGGTACATGGCAGATGTAAATGAACCTTTAATGTCGATCCTGCACACAGGAACGACGCGGGATAATGTCATGATAAATGTCAAAAAAAGTGTGTGTGCCGTTCGTAAGATCATTGGTGAAAATACCTTTGGTGACGATAAGTAACCATAAATTAATATCACAATAAATTAATAACACAATAAATTATATTACATTAGGTTTGTAACTCACGAGGTGAATATTTTTGATTGATTTAAATGATCAAGTTGTTCGGGGATACCTTACACGACTTGTAGGTGAAGATGGATTGATTATGATCGAGAAGATGCCAAAAGGCGAGGTGACGGATGAACAAATAGCAGAAACAAGTGAAGTCCTGTTAAATGTTGTCAGGCGAACCCTATTCACATTGTCTGAGAGCAAACTTGCAATATGTAAACGGGAACGTGATTCCAGTAGTGGATGGCTTACGTACCTGTGGCATCTGGATATGGCAGATATTGAGCCACAACTGGCAAAAGAGAAAAAGAAACTGACCCGAAATCTTAAAATACGTCTTGAATTTGAAGAGAATAACGTATTTTATGTCTGTCCTGATGGATGTGTCAGAATGTTTTTCAACGATGCGGCAGAAAGCGAATTCCTTTGTCAGGTATGTGGCGAGGATCTGGTATTTCAGGATAATACTGATTTCACAGAGTCTTTGAAAAAGCGTCTTGAGGCTATAATTTGAAAATGGACAATATATTACATGATCTGTTCAAATGATCCAAACGATAATGCCGTAAATATCCATTGGTGTTCGGTCAAGGAGTTTTATTGGCTTGTTGCTCATGTTTTTAGACAAAAACAATCTAGTACACATGTTGAATTAATGTATGAAATTTGATTATGTTGTTGGTTTTTTCATTCTCATACTTTTGTATCAATTTGATGAATGTATGCTATTTATCATGATTTATCTCTTAACCGAACACCAATGAAGAGCTATTACAGTACAAAATTATATTAAAAATATAAAT
>JBQVMC010000004.1:0-33399 GCA_052361145.1 Methanosarcinaceae archaeon | reverse complement strand
CCCGGTAGATGTGTTTATTCCAGGATGTCCGCCAAGACCGGAAGCATTGATTCAGGGTTTCATTGAACTTCAAAAGAAGATCATGGCCCAGAAAGATCTAGGTACGGATTATTGAGGTGAAAGAGATGATCGATGCAGATTTTATACTCAGCTCTTTAACTAAGACATTCCCGAATGATCTTTCGGAATCAAATATCGAATCCGATCTAAGGATTACAGCATATGTGGACAAAGATGCGATTTTCAATGTATGCAAGCACATGCTTGACAGTCTTGAATGTAATCACTTATCTTGCGAATGCGGTGTTGATTATCCGGATCGGAATGAATTGGAAGTCGTTTATCATATAGCGTCTTATGAACATCCGGTTGTCATCACTTTAAAAGTGAAATTGCCAAGGGATAATCCGGAGATTGAATCAATTGTTTCAATTTACTGGAATGCGAACTGGTATGAAAGGGAAACATATGAACTGTACGGGATTATGTACAAGAATCACCCGGATTTGAAACCGCTTCTTTTGATAGATGAGATGCTTGGTGACTGGCCACTTCGAAAGGATTATGAAGGGTTCCCGAACACGACTTCCAAAAATTTAGTGTAGGTGAATAATAATGGATACAAATATCGGACCATCGGAAATGTTAATGCATCTTGGACCCCAGCATGCAATCCAGCCAGGACCATATTTATTGGATCTTCGATTGAAAGGGGAATCTGTTGTTGATGCTGAACTTAAGATGGGATACATTCACAAAGGAATTGAAAAAATTCTGGAAAACAAAACTTATCTTCAGGGTATTACAATAACTGACAGGATATGTTATCTTGCTGCAATGAGCAACAACGAGGTATTTTGCGGTTGTGTTGAAAGGCTTGTTGGAATTGAACCACCGGAACGTTCCCAGTACATAAGAGTGATCATGGAAGAACTTTCACGAATCCAGAGTCATTTATTGGGTCTGGGAGAGTTTTCGACAGATCTTGGTTTTGTTACCATGTTCCTGTATATGATCAGGGAAAGAGAGGAGATTCTTGATTTGATCGATGCTGTTACAGGCTCACGTATTACCCAGACTTATTTGAGATTCGGGGGAGTTCGTGAAGACTTCCCAGAAGGTTATGAACAAAAAGTCATGTCTGTTTTAGGTGACCTTAAGAAAAAACTAAATCAACATGAAGATCTCTACAACACTGACAGGATATACAGGCAGCGTACAGTGGGCGTGGGCACCCTTACTAAGGAAGCGGCAACGGAACTAGGTGTTGCAGGTCCACCGCTAAGGGCAACAGGTGTGAAATTTGATATTCGCAAGGATGACCCGTATCTTGTCTATGATGATCTTGATTTCAAGGTATGTACCCAGAAAAATGGTGATATCTTTGCACGTATAAAGGTGCGTATCGATGAGGTTCATGAGAGTATTTACCTGATAAAACAGGCATTCGACCAGATGCCACAGGGACCATTGTTCCCGGAGGGAACACCATATGGTCGCAGGACTCCGGTTATGAGAGTGCCTCCAGGAGAGGTATTTTATCGGGTAGAAGATCCAAGAGGAGAAATGGGTATGTATATGATATCCGACGGTTCTGACACACCTTACAGGGTAAAGATAAGAGGTCCGGTATTCCCGACAATGCAAGCATTACCACCTCTTATTCTTAATACTTATGTGGCGGATGTGGCTGCAATTGCAGCAAGTATGGATGGATGTACCAGCGAGGCAGACAGATGAGGTGTATAATATGAATATTGTAGACATTGTGTACAATCCATGGTTTAGTGGCATAGTTGGGCTTCTTTTGATTGGTGTTGTATTTGTATGTGCAATAATTGCAGTCTGGCTTGAACGTAAGTTTGGAGCAGATATCCAGTCAAGGATTGGCCCAAATCGTGTTGGCGGCAGATATGGTATTTTGCAAGGCATTGCAGATGCTATCAAGTTGTTTACAAAGGAGGATTTGATACCTGCAAAAGCTGATAAATTGTTGTTTGTGCTTGCTCCGATAATTGTTCTGGGATCAGGATTTATGATGATTGTCGCGATTCCATTTGGTGCGATAGTAATTGAAGGTACTGTATATCCTATTGCAGCCACCCAGATGGATATAAGTATTATCTATTTAGAAGCTGTGTCAGCATTATCGGTTCTTGGTATTTTTATGGCAGCATATGGTTCCAATAATAAATATTCAATGATCGCTGCTTTTAGGAACACGGCACGAATGATAGGTTATGAGGTTCCATTGGGTGTTTGTATTATTGGAGTTGCAGTTATGGCCCAGTCTCTTGATATTGTGGAGATTGCAAAGGCCCAAAGCCCGATTTGGTTTATGTTCTTACAACCAATTGGTTTTATAGTATTCTTTATATCGATTCTTGCTGATATGGGACGACTTCCTTTTGACCAGAATGAAGCAGAAGAAGAACTGGTTGCAGGATGGGGTACGGAGTACAGTGGAATGCGATGGGGTCTTGGATTGTTTGGAGAATATATTCACATGGTCCTTGGTGCATGTATTATGGTACTCTTATATCTCGGAGGCTGGAACCTACCACAATTCCTGACCAACGTCTTTATAATTGGATCTTTAATGCCGATATTTTGGTTTGTTGGAAAGGTTGTAGTGATTGTGTTTATAATCATTATGCTCCGGTGGGCATTGCCTCGTTTCAGGATTGATCAGGTTGTTGACCTTGGCTGGAAAGTGCTTTTCCCGCTATCAGTATTAAACCTGATATGGGCAGTAGCACTCAGTTTGGTGTTTGATATGTTATTCGGAGCGTGATTATATGGTAATAAAAAATATGATTCGGGCATTAAAAACCGTGTATACGCCAAGTGTCACCCGCCTGTATCCGGAAGTGCCTACTAAACTCACTGATAGGTTCAGGGGTTTGCAAAAGCTTGATAAAGATAAGTGTATAGGATGCGGGATATGTGCAAATACTTGCCCGAACAATGCAATTAAGATTGTTAGAGATCGAAGATGGTTCCCTGCAATTGATATAGGTCATTGCATGTTTTGTGGTCTTTGTATTGACCAGTGTCCACAGGATGCACTGTCAAGTACTAAAATATATACAACGGAACTTGTTACGTGGGATCGTCATACATTGTTGTTCACACCTGCAATGTTAGCACGTGAGGTACCACTTAAAGGGGAAGGTGATGAATAATGGCAGCAGATATTGCAAGTATTGGAGAACTAATTATGTTTGCGGTAGTATCAATACTTACTATCGTATTTTCGATTTGTGTCGTTGCAGCAAAAGATATCGTGCGGGCTGCATTGTCATTGATTGTTGCACTGGTTAGTGTGGCAGGAGTATATGTTTTGTTGAATGCGCAGTTTATAGGACTCGTTCAGATACTCATATATGTTGGTGGAATAGGTGTATTGATCTTATTCGCTGTAATGCTGACTACAAAGGAATTAAAAGGTGGTTCAGATGTTGAGTAAAGTACTAAATGGAGCAGTTGCATTACTGTTTTTAGCAGTGGTTGTACTGGCTGTTTTTACCACGACATGGACAACTGTGGATGAATTACCCCAAAACCCGGCAGATCAGAGTAATATCGAAGCTATTGGAGTACAGATATTCACACAATTCGTAATTCCGTTTGAGGTGCTTTCACTTGTACTTTTGGGTGCACTGATTGGTGCTGTATATATAGCAAAAAGTGAGGTGGAAAAATGATTCCTCTTACATATTACTTGGTTCTATCTTCGATCGTTTTTACAATCGGACTGTATGGGATCATGTCACAACGAAACGGAGTACGACTTCTTATGAGTGTTGAACTCATGTTGAATTCGGCGAATATCAACCTTGTGGCATTCTCAAGTTATAATGATGACATGAGTGGGCAGGTGTTCACGTTATTTTCAATTGCATTGGCAGCAGCCGAAGCTGTAATCGGATTTGCTATACTCCTGTCAATATTCAGGATGCGGGATATGATCAACATTGACGATATTAATATATTGAGGTGGTAAAAATGGCAATAGATAATCTTGCTTTTTTAATACCACTGTTGCCTGCACTTGCCTTTGTGATTACATTCTTCTTCGGAAAGAAAATGTATTCAGGTGGTGCATTGATACCAATAGGAGCAATTGCCCTATCATGTATCATATCGGTACTGATTACAATTAATTTGTTAAATAACCCCGGAGAAGTGGTACATCAATCATTCCACTGGTTTGCAATACTCAACCTTGGTATATTGATCGATCCTCTTGCAGGTGTGATGCTTTGTATGGTTACATTCGTGAGTTTGTTGATCCATATTTATGCTGTAGGATATATGTCACATGATCCTGCTAAACCAAGATACTTTGCAGAAACCGCATTATTCACTGCTGCAATGCTTGGTGTTGTTCTTTCAGATAACATTTTGCAGTTGTTTATCTGCTGGGAACTTGTTGGATTGTGTTCATACTTGCTTATCGGATTCTGGTTCCAGAAACCTTCTGCAGCAGCGGCTGCAAAAAAAGCGTTCCTTACAACCCGTGTGGGAGATGTTATGTTCCTGACAGGGATCATAATTTTGTTCTCAAGCATCTTCACAATATACAATGGAAATCTTCCTGAAGGCGTATATGTGCTCCAGTTCAGTGAAATGTTCAAACTTATTCCTGAACTTTCAGCAATGCACGTAACCATACTCGGAACGGAGGTGAGTCAGTTAACTATTATTGCACTGCTCTTCTTCGGTGGCGCGGTCGGAAAATCCGGTCAGTTTCCATTACATGTGTGGTTACCTGATGCAATGGAAGGTCCGACAACTGTTTCAGCACTTATCCATGCAGCAACAATGGTTACTGCGGGTGTATATCTGGTTGCAAGAACATTCCCTATGTTCATTGCGGCGCCGGATGCACTAATTGTGGTAGCTTATGTCGGAGGATTTACAGCACTGTTCGCATCAACAATGGGTATTGTGATGAACGATATCAAGCGAGTGCTGGCATTTTCAACGATCAGTCAGTTAGGTTACATGATGCTTGGTCTTGGTATGGGTGCAGTGATTGGAATGGAAGCGGTTGGAGTTTCAATGTTCCATTTGATAAACCATGCATTCTTCAAGGCGCTTCTCTTCTTATGTGCAGGTAGTGTTATTCACTCGGTGGGTACTCAGGATATGAGGCAGATGGGAGGAGTTGGTAAAGTGATGCCAATTACTTTTATCACAATGGTGATCGCATCTCTTGCGCTTGCCGGATTTGGTATACCGGGTACACAGATAGGTACAAGTGGGTTTTTCAGTAAGGATGCTATTATCGAAACCACATACCTGTTTGCAGAGCACACGGGCAACTATATTCCATATCTCTTCGGAATTGTTGCGGCACTGCTTACATCAATCTACATATTCCGGTTGTTGTTTATGACCTTTGCAGGAAAACCGCGTACTAATTACGGTGGGCATGAATCTCCCGGTTCTATGACAGGTCCACTTAGCATTCTTGCAGTGTTAGCACTGTTCTTTGGTACTCTTACGCAGACAAAGTTCTATCATTTCCTTGAAGGGACATTTAATAATAACTTTGTTTATGTGGATATCGAACATCTTGCAGAGTTAGGGCATCATCATCTTGTTCACGGTCATCATGGAGAACCATTGTTAATTCTCTGGATGCCGATCATAGTAGGTGTTGCAGGACTTTTGATCTCGTTCTTTATCTATTACCTGCGTGTGATCGATATGAGTACAATTGTCTCAAGAAAAAATCCGGTGTACCAGATATTGTACAATAGGTACTATCAGCATCAGATATTCATTGAACTGATTGCACTCCAGATAACATATGGATTGTCTCTTGTGGGTGAATTCATTGACCGCAAGATAATTGATGGAATAATTGATGGTACCAGTGATGGTATGATTGCAATCGGAGAAACCATACGAAAAGTTCAAACTGGAGTTGTCCAGAGTTATGCAACAGCAGTTATTGCAGGAGTCGGACTTCTGATAGTACTGCTTATGATTGTGGAGGTACAATTATGAATATAGTATCACTCATGATCTTAGTGCCTCTTATCGGGGCAATACTTACATTATTAACAAAAACAAGAGGACAGGCACGCGTAATTGCATTAGCATCTTCACTTGTACCGCTTGCAGGTGTTTTGTATATGTTAACGCAATTTGATAGATCAACCCCTGCTATGCAGTTCGTAGAATCGTTTAATTGGATACCATCTCTTGGTGTCAAATACATGGTTGGTGTTGATGGGATTGGATTGCCACTTATGTTGCTGGCTGCAATCGTTGTACCTATGACTATCATTTATTCATGGGGCGAAGACAAACAACCAAACCAGTTCTTTGGTTTAATACTTGCACTTCAGGCAGGAGTCATGGGTGTATTTTCGGCACTTGATTTCTTCCTGTTCTACATATTCTGGGAATTGACACTCATTCCAATGTACTTCCTGATAAGTATATGGGGAGGTCCGAGGAAAGAGTACGCAGCAATTAAGTTTTTCATCTATACACATGTTGCATCGCTTGTGATGCTACTCGGTATATTTGCAATATATTTCGCAGTATGGAACCAGACTGGAATTCCAAGTTTCGAGATTCCATATCTTCTTGAACAGTTCCGCTTCCTTGAATCGGCTCTTCTCAGGGATTCCATATTCATTGCATTGCTGTTTGGGTTCATTGTAAAGATGCCAGCAGTTCCATTCCATACCTGGTTGCCGGATGCGCACGTAGAAGCACCGACAGCAGGCAGTGTCTTGCTTGCAGCAGTCCTGCTTAAGATGGGTGGATACGGATTGTTCAGGGTAATGCTTCCGATGTTGCCATTTACAGGTTCACCGGATCTTATGATCACAATACTGGCATTTATTGGAGTACTCAGTATTCTATACGGTGCAATGCTTGCACTCGCACAGACCGATCTTAAGAAAATGGTTGCATATTCAAGTATCAGTCACATGGGATATGTCACGCTTGGTGCAGCATCACTTGTGCCATTATCGGTGTCTGGTGCTATGTTCCAGCAATTTTCACACGGTTTGATCACTTGTCTTTTGTTCATGTCGTGCGGTGCTATACAGCACATTGCGGGTACAAGGATCATTGCTGATCTTGGTGGTATTTCGCAGAAGATGCCAAAGCTCACAGTTCTTATGCTGTTTGCTTTTATGGCATCACTCGGATTGCCTGGCCTGAGTGGATTCATCGCAGAATTCATGATACTCACATGGTCATACCTCACACTTCCAATATATGTGATTCTTGCATTGCTTGGAATAGTGGTGACAGCAGGTTATCACCTATGGGCAATTCAAAGGGCAATGTTTGGATCGTTGAATGAGAAATTGGGACATCTGCATGATATTACCAACTACGAAACCATATCAATGAGTATTTTAGCACTTCTTGTACTATACTTCGGGTTGAACCCTGCTCCGGTTCTGGATATGATGACTACGAACGCCGAACAAATTGTGAGCCTTATGGCTCTGGCGGGGGTGTAAATAATGACAAATTACATGTTACTGGCACCTGAATTGGTATTGATGATAGTCGCACTGACAACAACAGTGGTTGGATTGTTTATTGGCAAAAACAAGAATGTTTTAGGCTATTTTGCATCCATTGGTCTTGTTGCTGCTCTTTGTTTGACCATCAGTAGTCTTTCTGTAAACGGAACACTATTTTACGGGACCCTGACAATCGACGCATTGTCACAATTCTTCAAGATCGTGTTTATTTCAGTATCTTTGCTCGTGACAATTGCATCGATCAAATATACAGATAAAGATCAGAATGCTGATATATTCTTCACATTACTGTTGTTTTCAACAATAGGTATGATGGTGGTTGCATCTGCAAACGATCTTATTACTTTATTTGTAGGATTTGAACTTGCAAGTCTTTCTACATATGCTCTTGCAGGGTTCAATAAGGATGATCCGAAATCAATAGAAGCAGCAATGAAATACTTCATCATCGGTTCACTTTCATCTGCACTGATGCTATTCGGTATTTCATTTGTTTATGGAATGACAGGTACAACAAGCATACCCGGAATTGCAGAGAATGCAGGTGTTCTTGCAGGAAGTCCGATCGGATTGGTTGCTGTGGTAATGCTTATTGCAGGATTTGGATTTAAAATGGCACTTGTACCATTCCACATGTGGGCACCGGATACATATCAGGGTGCACCAACAGTGGTTTCTGCACTGCTCGCAGCAGGTTCCAAGAAAATGGGATTCGTTGCAGCATTCAGGGTACTTGTAGTTGCTCTCGCAGTACTTAGTCCCACCTGGCAAACAGCGTTCGCAGTATTAGTAGTCATAACAATGACGCTTGGAAATGTGGTGGCAATATCCCAGACAAGTGTTAAGAGAATGCTTGCATATTCGTCTGTTGCACAGGCGGGATATATTGCAATGGCTTTTGTTGTACTAACGCCAATGGCACTCACAGGTGGTATCCTCTATGCGTTGTCACATGCATTTATGAAGACCGGGGCATTCCTTGTGGTTGCTGTGGTTGGATATATGGTGCTTTCTGATAATAAGAATGCAAAGGATATCGATCATCTTGACAATTTCAAGGGACTTGCCAAGAGAATGCCATTAACAGCATTTGCAATGATGGTATTTGTATTCGCGCTGTCCGGTATCCCACCAACAGCAGGATACATGAGCAAGTTTATCCTGTTCTCATCAACCATTGAATCAGGACTTGTCTGGCTTGCTGTGATTGCGATATTGAACAGTGCACTTTCACTGTACTACTATGCCCGTATTGTCAAGTATATGTACTTCTTACCGGCAAGCGGTGGGAAAGTTTCCGAACCGGCACCATATGCAGTTGCAATAATTCTTGCACTTGCAGGGGTACTGTTAATAGGAATCTGGCCTGAACCGTTCGTGTATTGGGCAATGGAAGCAGCAAAGGTACTTTTAATCTAATGAGGTGATGAATATGGCAGATTGTGATCTATGTGGAGTATCTCTTCCGACCCTTAATCCGATAAAAGTTTTAATGCCAAGGTTTGCTTCCGCATACCCGAAAGGTATGTGGACTGGTTTGTGCGATGGTTGCATTAAGAGCGCTCATGAGGTGTATGGAAACATATCCTTTTTAAGCGGTTCAAATGGAAAATGTGACCTATGTGGCACAACGACCGAACTTTATCCGATTGATATCGAGATCCCATCTTTTAGTAAGTGTATTGATCCTGCCGTGGCACAGCTTTGTAAGGGATGTCTTGAAGCATCCTCTGAGGCTCAGGTCAGGAAAGAGAACGAACCAAAAAGCGAACATCATTAATTGGTCTGGTTACCAGACCAACATTTTTTTCTTTTTTTGTTGTATATAGTTTATAGGATTACATCTTATACTATTTAGAAAAAAATTAATGGTATGTATCCTTGGAATGGTGAGAATCATTGAAAAGAGAACTAATGGATATTCTGGCATGCCCGATGTGCAAAGGTGACCTTATACTAAATGTCACCAAAGAAAAGGATAAAGAAATTGTGAGTGGAACAATTTACTGTTCCGTATGTGATGAACATTATCCAATTGAAGATGGAATTGCAAACATGCTCCCACCGGAATCGAGGGAATAAATAGTGAGGGTACTTAAATTGCAACAAGTGCACATCAATAGGCTTGGCGTAAATTCTATTGAATTCGATAATGATACGATTGAGATTCCATTGTCACCTGGTGGTGAACACAGTTTAGAATTCGTTATCATCAATTATGGCTCACCAACACATGTTCATCTTTCAGCAAGTGAATCATTAATTGACAATTTGATATTTTTGGATAACAATCCTTATGTAAGGCATGAAGAATACGTTCCTATTATGGTGCGTATTCCCCCTGGTGGAAGGCTTTTTAATAGCGGCCAGATGCATGTTGCGGTTGGATATGGTTCAAAAAAAGAAAGTTTTAATGTTAAAATTGGAATACCAGATCCTGATGAAGTACCAATGGAAGTAGATGTAGCCGATCAGTTGTACAATCCACAGGTAAGACACAATAGTACTTCATCAAACACAAGTAGAGATTGGAATGTACAGTTTTATGAAATGTCAAACCAATTGCTAAACAGCATATTGGAATCATTGACACCACGATCAATCTCATTGCTTGGTATTATGAGTATAATATTAATTATATTATATTTTGTGATACAGGCTACAACAATTGTCAGCATTGAATTAGATGAAATATTTCAATCCCTCATTTTTTATGTGGCAATAGCATTTTCAATTTTGTTCACAGCATTTATTGCATATTTGATAATCAAACTTCCAATATCCAAGTAATAATCACGAGGTAGTTGAATTAATATGAAATACATTATAGTAACCGGCGGAGTAATGAGTGGGCTTGGAAAAGGAATTACAGCTGCTTCTACCGGAAGAAACCTGAAAAACAAAGGATTTCGGGTCACAGCCATCAAGATCGACCCATACATCAACATAGATGCAGGTACAATGAGCCCTTTCCAGCACGGAGAGGTTTATGTGCTAAAGGATGGCGGTGAGGTTGACCTTGACCTTGGTAATTACGAACGATTTTTGGATACCGAACTTACCAGTGATCACAACCTGACAACAGGCAAGATATACCAGGCAGTGATATCAAAGGAGAGAAAAGGCGAATATCTCGGGAAAACTGTTCAGATCATTCCCCATATCACGAATGAGATTAAAGAGCGCATACGGAAAGTAGCCGCAAAAAGCGGTGCCGATATCTGCTTGATAGAGGTAGGTGGTACGGTTGGTGACATTGAGAGTATGCCATTTTTAGAAGCTGTCAGGCAAATGCACAGGGAGGAAGCAGAGGATGATATTGCTTTTATTCATGTGACGCTTGTGCCTATTGATGCACAGGGTGACCAGAAATCAAAACCTACCCAGCATTCAGTAAAAGAATTGAGAGAACTTGGTCTTACACCTGATGTAATTGTTGCCAGGTGTAAAGAACCGCTTTTTGATGACACAAAAGCAAAGATAGCACTGTTTTGTGATGTATCAGGGGACGCTGTTGTAAGTGCGCATGATGTCAAAGACATCTATGAAGTCCCGCTTTTGATGGAAAATGAAGGACTCACCGATTACCTGATGGATAAGTTAAATCTCAAAATGGTGGGTGGGGACACCTCATGGAGCAATATGATCACTCGTATGAACAGCATGGCAGATGAGGTTAAACTTGCAATTGTTGGAAAATACACACATCTTGAAGATTCATACACAAGCATTCGTGAATCCATAAAACATGCTGCAATTGAATGTGGGTGCAATGTTAATACTACATGGATAGATGCGGAAACAATTGAGAATGATCCTGATTCGGTGAAATGCCTCTCTGAATACGATGGCATACTTGTTCCTGGTGGTTTCGGAGCACGCGGTATTGAAGGCAAGATCATTGCAATCCGGTATGCGCGGGAGAATGATATCCCATACCTTGGATTGTGTCTTGGGATGCAACTTGCAGTAATTGAGTTTGCAAGAAATGTCGTTGGGTTAAGTGGTGCGAACAGTACTGAATTTAATGAGAATACCCCATATCCCGTAATCGACCTGCTTCCCGGGCAGGAAGATGTGACCGATATGGGTGCAACCATGCGACTTGGTAATTATAATGCGGTGCTAAAGAGCGGTACTATTGCCCAGCGCATCTATGGTGCCAGTGATATTATTGAGCGGCACAGGCACAGGTATGAGGTAAATCCGAACTTTATTGATAGGATCGAAGCAAAGGGTGCAGTGTTCTCAGGCAAGATCAAGAACAGGATGGAGATCGTGGAATTGCCTGAAAACAGGTTTTTCTTTGCATCCCAGTTCCATCCTGAGTTCAGGTCTAGGCCTGGTCGTCCGTCTCCGCCATTCAGGGCGCTTGTCGAAGCGATGCTGGAAAAAAGGAAAGAGTGTGATTAAGACAAAAGATATTGTATTTTTGTATTTGTATAGCTTAAATCCTGAGTGCAGAATTCAAATATATATGAATCGAAAACCAATGCGACCGCCGTCAGGCGGCATTTTCCATAATATACTATAATGAATGATCTATATCATTAGTCGATATCTTATTGGCAAGATTGTATGCACTTTCGATAATGGATTGAACTGGCACAAAAAGTATCGTATATGTACCGAGTCAGTACACCTTTATGCTTGGTGGCAAGCGGTTGGTTTAACGAGTTCATTATGAAAACAGCGAGACTTCATGCGCGCGCGCGGAATGGCACGTTTCAATACCACGAACATGAAAAATAAAATTGTTTTTAAGCGGTGTCGTTTTAGCAGATATGAGAAATCCATATTTGAATTGTGAATTATGGACTATGGGTTTGGTGGCAGTGGGATGTGCCGCCTAACGGCGTTCGCACCGGTTTTTGTTTCAATATTTATTCAAATAAGACGAACTCATTTACACAACTATACAAATACAAAAGAACAAATTGTAGAATATATCAAATTGTTAACTGGTATCCCATCCGGGAGTTATACTAATCCGCACTATTCGGTAATTACTAAAGAATCACCATTTTCATAATTATCATCACTTTCTGCAAAATCACCCTCATCACCAACATTGGTTTTTGCACTCTCATCGTCACATTCATCACACGACATACGCTCACCGGATAAAAGTATCACATAGTCTGCAGAATTTTTTAGTGCTGTTGAAAAACCGGGTTCTACGCCAAATATAATTGTTTCTTTGCCGTGTTCGTTCGCTTTATTTAAAAGAGGTTTAAAATCAGCATCACGTGTGACAAGTGCAATTGTATCGATATTCGGGTTAAATACCAGTTCCATGCCTTCCACCGCAAGTCGTACATCAACATCACTTGAACAGATAATTGGTTCAAGTCCATTGTTCTCAACTGCTTCCACCAGTTTGTCTGATGCATATTGATTCAGGAAAACACGTCCGACCTTCACATTTCCATACTCTTTCAATACATCTCCAATCTCTTCAAGATCAACATTGAACTCTTTACGAAGAACATTCGGACCATCGACAAGCAAACCTATGCTACGTCTTCCCGTCTCCTTTTTAGAACTGAGGTATTTTACAATGGAATTAAATCCGGTTTTCATTGGTGGCATAAATGATACTCGCTATAGTTTATAAATAATATTATTATGTATATTCCAGTAAATTTCATTACAGAATATAACCTTTGCTAAATTGAGATTGTGGGAAAAGCATACATTTCAAGGTATTTTAAATTTGCTGGCAAATACATCATAACGATTTGTCTGGAAAAAGTGTTACGAATTTGATATTTTATCATGTTTTTATAAATCTAAGGATAATAATAATAATAATAATAATAATAATAATAATAATAAATCCACATCCACTTCAAAAAGGACACTTTTTAATATATTCCGGATAGACGGATCATGGTAATAAAGATTCACCGCAGAGGGGACTTATTTTTCGGTAGTGTCACAAGTTGCGTGACCTCACAAGCTTTTACCATAGTTCAAAATCGCCACTGGATTGATTCTGAGCAACACACTTAAAATCCACCAATAGTCCTGCAGCATAACGATTATTATAAAAGGCCAAGATTTCTGGAGCACCACCTATTTTTCTCTGTTTGCCTCTGCGCTGCGTGCCTCTGCGTGCCTCTGCGTGCCTCTGCGTGCCTCTGCGATCTCTGCGGTTTTCAAAACCATTCCGGAAGATTATAAAAAGTCTCTCAAAAAGCAGGGTGAAATTCATATTTGTATCATCTAAACAAAGTGCTAAAAGCAGATTTCGATTTCAAAATGGAGTAAGTTACCCTTAGGTTTGAAGTGGATGCATAAAATGCATATTAGAATTATTAAAACCAGGTGTCTAAGCGGCATTTTATTCTAAAACGGAATCAGTTGCCCTATGTTTGAAGCGGACACCAAAACCCGGGTATAGGAGACAATTTGTTGAAATTAAAGCAGGTCTGCAAGTAACCTTTTTTTAACATCTCCTTTTGAAGGAGTATTTTTCTTCAACCTGAATAAATTGACAATTTTTCCATTGATCTTCTTTCTGGTATAATGGATCTCCCCACCTTTGGTTACAAGTTCGTCCATCACACCCTCAAACTGCATTCGTTCAGGATCAGATAATTCAATGGCACTCTCACCATTTCCCAACCAGTTATACACCTTAAGTAGTGTCACATTGCGTACACGCTTTAACTCTTCAGTGCCTGAAATATCATCTACGTAAATGGTTCTTTTCAGTTTCGGCGACCAGCCTGCTATCTTCTCTTCAAGATCTATTAAATAAATTGGAATTTCCTCGCCCTCGCATGGTCTTGGAAAATATCCGGTCAGGTGGTCAATAAGTCCTTCCAGGTAAATCACCTCTGGGATCAGTATTCATATGCTGTTCCAAAACGTCGTGATCCGTATGTTTTCCTAAATCTCATACCCATGAGCAATCCAACAAAAAGACCGCTCAGGTGTGCAGTGTGGGCAACCATATCAGGTGAACCTAGTTGTATGAAATCCAGAAGCGCGAACAGTACCAATGTGTATTTTATTTTCATGGGTATGAAATATACATATACCCGCATATCAGGTGCTAAAACCGCCATGCACGCGAACACGCCATATATTGCACCACTTGCTCCTACCATCGGATATGAGCCAGTTGATGCGTACCCGATTGCCGCAACGATACCTGATATGAAGAACACATTCAAAAACATGCGCTTTCCGACGCGTCTTTCAAGTTCTCTCCCAAAGAAGAACAATACAAGCATGTTAATGAACAGGTGTCCGAAACTGCCATGTAAGAATATATGGGTAATAAGTGTCCATGGTTTCACCAGAAGGAGCGTGGGATATAACTGGAAGAATTCAACATAGCCATGTATCAGGGATTCAAGGAAATATGAAACGATACAAATATAAATAATTGCCATAGAAGGACTTGTGTATGTTGAACGTTTGATCCGATTAAAGATTCCGACCGTAGCACCTTTTGCTGCATGTTTTGTAGTATCTTTCAGCATGTCTTTTAGTAATTTGTCAACGTCCACATCTTGCCGGTAAGTATTTCCATATGTGCCTGAGTATTCACTTTTTGCAGTTTCATCAAAACCTGTACATCCATGCTGTTCAGGGAGCCTGTGTTCTGCGCAATATGTTTTACCGCAATACCTACACTTATATGGCATAGTTTCCTGCTTACCGCATATCCAGCATTCGTTGGTCAAATTGCCCTCCGAAATATTTAACAGCACGCATTAGATAAAATAGTTTCTAACAAGTCAGTATTTCCGATTACACATACTTCCGAGTGTGCCATCGCAACGTTTGATTCGAATCCACTTCAAAATCCACACACATTCCCCAAAAAAGAGAATTACATTTAAATTCTTTAAATGTTGTCAGTTGGTCAGGTACACGACCTATTTTAAGACCGCCACAATTGAGTCTTTCCTGACCCTGCCATTGATAATATAGGTGGCACACACTTTAAAGATTATGATCATGATAGGTGTTAAAAAGACACTTTTTAATATATTCCGGATAAACGGATCATGAAAAAAGATTCACTGCAGAGGGGACTTATTTTTCTCTGCGTGTCTCTGAGGTTTTCCAAACCATTCCGGAAGATAATAAAAAGTCTCGTTAAAAATGATTTAAATTGAATCAAACGCCTCTTTCAACAACAACGCATCCCCTTCAATATCAGGACTTTCGCATATCAAAAGTCCTTTGACACCAAAATCAGAAAACGCCCTCATCAATTCAACATATTTGAAATCCGATTCGGAAAGATTCAGGTGTTTTTTCTCACCCTTCCTACCATATTCGATTCCTGAAACATGGATATGCATATCAAAAAGCCCCTCGCGACCGAGCGTATCCTCTACCTTTCCAAGTATGGAAACAAACTCATCATATGAATTCTCGGCACCCACGCTTCTTGCATGCAGGTGTGAAAAATCAATACATAGCATAACACCTTCAAGTTCACTGCTAAGTCGCAGCAATTCATCAAGATTCCCAAACTGCGAGGGTTTTCCTGTGGTTTCAGGACGGAGTACGGCATTGATTCCTTCATCATTAAGCCGCATCGCAAGATTACCCAGCAGGTCAGCCACCCTTGTAAAAACCTTCTCGCTAATGTCCTTATGATAGAACGCAGGATGGAACACAATGGATTCGGCCCCACAAAGAGCACCGATCCTTGCAGACTGGTATATTCGCTCAACACTCGCATCGATTTTTTCCTGTTCCTTAGAATTCAGATTAATATAATACGGAGCATGCACGCTAAGCGCCACATCCTCGGCCCGGGCAAAATCGCGTACAACCTGTGCCGTTCCCTCTCCCATACGCACGCCGCGCACGAACTCAAGTTCCATACAGCCAAGTCCGAGTTCACGTACACGCTTGATACCTTCGGCGCTGCTTCTTTTTTTAGTACTTATGGGCGTACCTGCGGTCCCGAACAGTAAACTTTTGTGTGCCATGTCAATTAGAGAATTCCGATATATTCCTTAATCTCTTCGACACGCCCGGGAGAAACTTTTTTGGCAATTATATCCATAAGGACATCGATATCCTCCGGATCAAGCGATCGTACTTCCTCTTTTCCTTCAAGTATGAGGCTCGAAAGAAAATCAATTTCCCCGGCATCCAGCCTGTTAAGCCTTTCTCCGAAATCCTCGGACGATTCTGCAAACTTATGAGATATGGGGCGCAGGATAAAAGGATACGTATGTCCCATCTGTGAGTCCATACTGCCGCCCGCCTCCGGTGCGAGTTTATTGAATATCTCAATCTCTTTTTCGCTAAATTCCCTATTCATAGGTATCACTATACACAGGTATTGTATAAATTTATTTGTTTTGGTTACCGGTTTTTATTTATATAGTCCCGAATGTATTGACTTGGATATGATGTCGATTTTCTTGGATCTATTTGGTTATTGAAACGAAAATATGAGGTTGAAACCGGCAAAAAATAAGCATAAACAGTTTATTATGCTCTATTTACACCGAAAATTGTAACATTTCTTCGCCAATGTGTTATTCATTCAACCGAATTTCAGGCATAAGAACCATCACGTGCATTAGTTATAAAATTGATATTTGTATATCTGATATTTTTATTGCAAATTTTTATAGATGATATAGATGGTATATAACGCGACCTACCAGTTGCTCATAAGTGCAGCAGAACTATCGTTTAGTTTACTTAGCAAAACCGTACCGTTCATGATAATCGGTGTAGTTTTTGCTGAATTTATTATCGTTTTGAAGGTTACGGATAAAGTTGCATATCTTGCCAGACCGATCTCTAACTTTGCCAATTTGAGAGATGAATGCGGAGCCAGTTTCATGACTGCATTTATATCCCCTACATCTGCTAATTCGATGCTTGCCGCTTTTTACAATGACAAATTAATTGAAAAGAAGGAACTTTTTATAGCTTCTATTATGACATCTTTTCCGGCGATTCTAATGCACTGGCGTGCGTTGCTTCCGGTGCTGATACCTTTGCTGGGTATGACCGGCATCATTTACTTCTGTATACTGGTGCTCATCGGATTAATCAAAACATTGTTTATCATGCTGGTAGGAAGGGTCTTTCTGGAAAAATCAGATTATGAACCTATAAATCATCCGGTAGAAATACGTCCGGGGATAAAAGAAGCCTTCAAGATCAGTTTGCAATCCTCGAAAAGTATCCTTAAGCGAATATTGTCTATGACTATCCCTGTTTTTTTTATTGTTTGTATTATGATAACAGCAGGAGTTTTTGATGTACTCTCGGATCACCTGGCATTTATCTGTGAATATTTTCCAATACCGCCTGCAGGATTAAGTATTATCATGGCACAGTTTGCAAATTATATGGCAGCCCATTCGGCAGCCAGTACCCTATTATCAACTGGGGTGTTAACAAGTAAACAAGTCATTTTGACGCTGCTTGTTGGCGACATTCTATCAAGCATTACAGTGTCAATGAAATTTTTGGTACCGTACTATGTCGGAATATTTGGTCCGAAGATCGGGATGCAGATACTTGCAATAGCAACTACATTAAGAATAGGGATCATGCTATTGGTAATATTTGCACTGGCATTGTTTTGGTGACATGAATTTCCATTGTACTAATAAACCGTTGGATGACTATGCGTCCTTTGCGGTGAATGTTGCATATACAGCAATTGCCGATGACTTATAAACATGTTATTCAACAATAAACGCTACACACGGTAATCATTAATTTGTTCAAGTTGTATTTTTCCGATTTATCATTAGATTTTAAATGGATACGAAAAAACGTTGTTTTGTAGTATCAACACAAATATTTTGAGTTGTAGAACGTATCAAAAAGTATCATCGATGTGTATATATATCATAAAAAATAATATTGTATATATTAGGGAGGTTAATTATATGGTAAATCCAGGACAAGAATTATCAAGCATAGACTTTGAGTCAATGCTTGGGGGACCACTAATTGCTGTGGTCAATGCACAGGCACAGGCAGCTTTGAGTTCTGTCAACTTCATAAAATCAGTTGGATTCAAAGCTGGCACAAGTGGAGATCCGGAAGAACAGAATACGGGCGATCCGATCTATGTTACATTCAAATACTCAAAGGAGATTGCACCATACCAACCTGCTGTGTTGGCAGTACCTGCAGAGGGTGACAATCCGGCCGTACCGGCCAGTGACGCTGTACCAGCCAAGTTTCAGGATATGAAGTTGGAAGTACCCATACTCACAATGCTTCCGATACCTTTCATAAGGATCGATGAAACAACAATCGATTTCAATGCCAAGATCAACACAATGGAGTATAAAAAAGTTGATACGAGTTTCAAGATCGATGCATCACTTGAGGCAAAGGCTAGATGGGGCTGGGGTTCTGCAAAACTTAAAGTGTCTACGTCATATCAACGGAATACTCAGCAGGGCTCTAAGGTAGATCGTACTTATTCCATGAATGTACATATTAAAGCCGTTCAGGATGAGATGCCGGCTGGCATGGAAAAAGTGCTTGGAATACTTGAAGACGCAATGCGATCAGAACCATTGCCTGTAGAATAACCGAAAGATTGTAACGAAAAGGAACATTGATGATTGTTAATTATTAGTACCTGTCGCTTACTTTAGCGATAGGTATATCTTTTCATGTAACTGTTTATCCATACATAATCGCTATCTATAGATTGAATGGTTACTTTTTGATAATATTTTGACAATTCTTTGTGCCTTATGTAGCAACTGCGCATGTATAACAATCTTTTTTATTTGTATCCAGAGACTTTATTCATTAATTGATTGAATTATTTAAAATCCAGAGATGAAGTACATTGAGCAATATCTACAACAGAAGGAATAATGATGCCATATTTAGGTGATTATCTCGGACATTTATTATCGGAAATTACTAATGCACGGGTTCAGGCAGACCTTGAGGCTGTGCGAATAGCCGAACTGTATGCAAGCCACCCATTACTCAAACACATGCCGGTACCTCATTTTCGATTGCCAACCGTGACATTGGATGTACCTGTAGTGATCAATGGGATGGAAACCGATAAGAAAGGAATAGCTCTAAAAGAGAAAATACAGCCCATCCATATGCGCAGAAGTTTTGACAAAATACTTGCCCCCCAACTTGAACATGCCGGAATTAAGCTTTCGAGTAGGGAAACAATGGACCTTAAGAGGGAACTTGATCAAAAAACAAACGTCCTTAAAAAGTCGCAGAAGGTTCCTATAAGTGTGACATATGTAGCCGACGAAATGGTGTCAACGGTGGTGGAAAAACTACGGGAATCCGCTCATGGGAAGGAAGAGGATCTTGCCCGCATAGATAATCTGGCAGAAGACCTGAGAAGTGCATCACATGTGGAATTTACAAAATTTTTGTATGAGCCAGACCGTCTTAATGTACGAGTTACTAACAAAGAACTGCGGGAAGCAGGACCCAGCGAACTTTTGATGCAGATACGACTTTCAATTACAGAAGAAGCAATGGAATGGGCTGTAATTGAATCTGATGGAAAGATTAAAAGTCGTCTGGTTCAGGAATAGGTTAAATATGCTACATATCGTGAATCTTGAGGAGATCCAAAATATCCTTTTGCGGGTACCAGAACTCGTTAACTGCCTTGAAAGACATGATACCAACTTCACCGATCTGGTGAAAGAATGGTTAACACAGGCTGAACAGGTACTTGTTGATAACCGTCTGCCGATAGCTTCAGATATTGCTGTACTTCGCGGTGTATTGATCTCTGCCGAACGGGGAGTGATGCCAGTAGGCATGGAAATAATCGGTAGAAATACACGTCGCAGGATCAAAGATGGTGCAGCCGCAGAAGTATTGCGGAAGACTGATGAGATTATATCAAATGCCATCAGTGGTTATGCATCGCAGGTTCAGGAAGGTGAACGTCTTGCACAACAACTTGTGGCATTAGCCAGGCAGAAGGGAATGATACCAGATAGTTCCAGCGCAAGCAACCGTACCGGGATGTTAAATATAATATGGAATACGATGGCGAAAGACCCGGAATTGGGAGCCGGAACAACACACCTTGCCGGACTTGTGGGAAAGTATGATGCACTTATTCTAATTGATCGTGTGCTATCTGCCAATAATTAAAGAAGCCACTGATATTTTATTTCATAACGAATTTTAATGAGGGGTGATAATTATCAAAATGTATAGATCATGGATAGATAATCGTTTTTTGCTTGCAGCAGCAAGTATCGTAGTAATTGTTGCCGGCATGCATGCTGCCGAATCCATTTTGGTGCCGTTTCTCCTATCTATGTTCCTGACAGTCATCTTTTCATCACCATTATTCTGGCTGCATAAAAGAGGTGTTCCAATGCCGCTTGCCATGTTAATTGTGATTGTCACAGTAATAATACTTGGTCTGGTACTTATTGGATTTGTCGTCTTAACATTAGAAGACCTCTTGATTACATTGCCCCTTTACCAGGCAAACCTTGAACAAGAGATTACGATAATGATCTTGTGGCTGGAAGGCATTGGTATCAATATACCTGATAATACCTTGCTCGATATTTTTAATCAGGAAAATGTAGTGCAACTTGTAACCGATGTTCTCACCGGACTTGGCGGACTTCTTACAAGTGCATTGCTGGTATTATTGATGATGTTTTTCATGTTGCTTGAAGCATCCGGTTTACCTGCTAAATTGGGTTTAGCACTTGGTGATGCAGATACCACAATCACGCAGTTAAGCAAAATTATCGATGCGATTAAAAGATATCTTGCGATTAAGACAATCATAAGTCTTGCAACCGGAATATTAATTACCATCTGGCTTGCAATAATTGGTGTTGATTATCCATTACTATGGGGCTTGTTGGCATTCCTGCTAAACTATATTCCAAATATCGGATCATTAATTGCTGCTGCCCCTGCTCTCCTTTTGGCATTTATACAGTTGGGACCCGGGGCTACAGTTCTTGCAGGAGCAGGGTATTTATTGTTCAATGGTGTGATCGGCAGTGTGATCGAGCCGCGTGTTATGGGACGAGGTGTTGGATTGTCAACATTGGTTGTGTTCCTCTCTCTTGTGTTCTGGGGCTGGGTGCTAGGGCTGGTTGGTATGTTGCTCTCCGTACCTCTGACCATGTGCATAAAAATTGCATTGGAAAACAACGAAGATACACGATGGATTGCGATTCTGATGGGGTCTGAATCGTCTGGCTAAAATTTATAATGGCTATCTGTCAAGGAATATTTTTGGATACTTTTCAGGTTCAGGTATTAATGTCTCCAGGCGGAACCATGCAACAGCAATGGAATTCCCAATTAAAATAACCAATGATTGTAAGGTGATGTATTATTACACTGCCATAATTGAGTATTTCGTATCCACTTCAAAAAACATGATATTTTGACCGGATTTACAGGATGTTGACGTTGCGATATCCTGTCGATCCTTTAAATCCTGTCTAATAATTATTAAATTACCCTTAGATTTGAAGTGGATACGAATTTACTGATGAAATTTGGATGATTATTTAAAAAGATTCACTTTTGGATTTTACCTGCGGAAAGTGCGTTTAATTTGTTCAAGTTGTATTTTTCCGATTTATCATTAGATTTGAAATGAGACTTTTTATTATTTTTTGGAATGGTTTGGAAAACCGCAGGCACGCAGGGAAAAATAAGTCCCCTCTGCGGTGAATCTTTTTTGCCATTATCCGTTTTTCCGGAATATATTAAAAAGTGTCTGAATTCAATGAAAAGTGGGTCAATTTTAGGTGGGAATTTTCAACAACACCCATTTTCAAATCCAATCAGATTTATCAGAAATCATATCCAATACCATGGTTAGGCAATATTCCAATGAGACTTCAATTTGATTTGACATCTTTATCGTGATTCAATTGTGTGATGTAAACACTTGACGAAAATCGGTGTTGAAACATAAAAGGGGCTATTTGCATAGATATGGTATGACGGGATGCGCCGTCGCAACGTTTGGTTTCCAGTGAGTTAAGTGTCGTGACATCCCCTGTTACCAAAACATATATCCAACTTATAAATACGCTTTCAGCATCTCGTTGAAATGCTGTTTTGGAACCGCTCCAACCAGACGTTCAACTTCAGCACCATCCTTGAACAATATCAAAGTCGGAATACTTGAAGTATTGAATCCGGTCGCAGTTTCAGGATTTCTGTCCACATCCATTTTTGCACATACCAGTTTTCCGGAATGCTCTTTAGCAAGTGCTTCAACTATCGGCGCGACCATATGGCACGGACCACACCACTCAGCCCAGAAATCGACAAGAACCAATGGATAGCCGTTTACAATATTGTCAAAATCGGAATCCGTAACATGTATCGGGTTATCCGGCATATCTTTAAGGTCTAAAAACGCAATATCATCTTTTGGTGGTTCAATACCAACAGCGCTTAATACCTTCTGCAAGAATTGCGATTCAGGCACACCTCCTTCAAACTCTACCACATCGTTTATCACTATCTTTGGAACAGCATACACATTATACTTGTTTGCAAGTTCGGGAAACTCGGTGGCTTCGATCATTATGCTTTCTATATTCGGATTTTCTATTGCCATCTGGTGTGCTATCTGTACCGCTCGTGAACAATGAGGGCACATAGGTGTAACAAAAATCCGGATCTTTACAGGTGTATCAATGAAACTTAACTGTTCCTTTGTAGCATTATCCAGAGCGGTCATATTCATGGACGAATTGATAATAGCATTAATGAGGCTTGAAAACTCATATCCCCCCGGAACGCCGTAGAATCGTATCTTATAATCTGACATACCTGATATTGCAATTGCGGGAATGTGCTCGATATTAAATTCCAACACCTTATCTGCATCCTTCACGAAATCATAAATTGCTACATTGATCTTGTCAGAAAGGGGTTCAAGTTCATCAATAAGTTCATGTGTGTGTTTGCAATATTCACATTCGAATTCCTGTGTAAAAAAAGAAAGTGTGACCTCATTTTGAAGTTGTCCGAATATCTCTTTTATCTGTTCTCGATCTTCATCTTTTAATAAAACCATATTATCACCTTCGAATGATTATGAAATTTATTAGTAGATACATGATCAGATCATGTATATATTATAGCGATGCAGAATTACATTCCCAACTTTTTCATCATTTTCTGCATATTGAACTTACCGCCACGGAATCCCTTCATAGCGGTCTGCATCATCTTGTGATACTTCAAAAGTTCCCGCACAACTTCAGGACCATTTCCCGAACCTCTTGAAATTCGCCTTATCCTTGCACTGCCGATTAGTCTGGGGTTCAATAACTCTTCCTCAGTCATAGAATCCATAACTATGCGGTACTTTCCAAGTTTATCCTCTGTGACCTTGTATGTATCATCAGACATTTTTAACCCCAATCCACCAAGTGGCAGCATATTCATCACCTGCTTCATTGGTCCGAGTTTATTGACTGCTTCAAGTTGTTTATACATATCCTTTAGCGAAAACTTCCCGCGCATCAGGGCTTCCATATCCATGTCTTCTTCTGTCAGTGTTTCTTCAGCTTTTTCAATAAGGGTTTTGATATCTCCCATGCCAAGCAAACGTGAGATAAACCTGTCAGGTTCAAACTTCTCAAGATCATTTGGTGTTTCTCCCGTGCCGATAAAAGCGATCGATGAATTGGTTTCGGACACTGCAGAAAGCGCACCACCACCCTTTGCAGTACCATCAAGTTTTGTAATTACAACTCCGGTAATGCCTATCGAATCATTGAACGCACGTGCCTGTCCGCTTGCCTGCTGACCTATGGCACCATCAAGCACCAGAAATTTATGGTCAGGTTTTGTAATGGCATGTATCCGTTCCATTTCGTCTATGAGGTCAGATTCAAGAGAATGGCGCCCGGCCGTGTCAACTATTAACACATCATTTTTTCCAATTGCTTTGAGTCCCCGTTCTACAATGCCCACTGCATCTGGATTTCCCTCCTCGCCATAGAATGGGACATTGAGACCTTCACAAAGCGTTTGTAATTGCTGGTATGCACCAGGACGGAACGTATCTGCACAGACTACGGCAGGCTTAAGACCTTTTTTCTGGAAATAACGCGACAGTTTCGCAGTTGTTGTAGTTTTTCCGCTACCTTGCAACCCGATCATCATGATGGTCTGTGGTTTTAGTTGGATATCGGTGCTTTTGCCGAGAATATTGATAAGTTCCTGATAGACAATCCTGACAACATGTTCCCTAGGATTCATACCTGCAGGCACATCTTCTTTCATTGCTCGCTTCTTTACTTGCGTGGACATTTCCATCACAAGTTTCACATTCACATCCGACTGGAGCAGCGCTCTTTGGATATCCTTTACAACTTCATTTACTGTCCGCTCATCGATACGTCCGGCGCCAACAAGTTTTTTGAGGGCGTCCTGCAAAGAACTCCCGAGTTTGTCCATTACCATTTTTGAGATCGTCCTTGGTTATTTTATTATTAATATTATTATTTGGTAGTCATAAGTATATGATCCTTGCTTAATAATGTTTTGAAGCAATGGTAGTACTGGAGTACACCCAAAATATGGGCAAAGACATGGAAGTAACAGGAATAAACAAATTGTGGATTGCTGATATTACCTACACCCAATGCATAATATTGAATATCTGAAAAAGTACGATATACAAACCAGTATGAGCAGACGGGAAAATCCCTATGGCAATGCGTTTTGCGAAAGTTTCATGAAGACATTGAAATACGAATAAGTTTACCTCACGGATTACGGTATTATACTACACAACCCTGTTGCGGTTGTATGTGCTGTCGCAATGAATATCACACATCAAACGTAATTTTCCGCAATACATATGTAAGAAACTCATATTCCGGTCCACCGGCATTTCTTGTACGATCCGACAACCGTCTTCACATCCGAATCGACTACTCCTTCTATTTTATTACATCTATCAATAAACCCCTGCAAATCTATAATAGACATGAACATGACCTCGCATAACAGATTGAAGCGTGTATTTGTACGATACATGGTAATGATATGATCATTGTTATGATCATTGAGCAATTCATCCACAACACTTTGCAGGTTCGAATCTAGAATTTTCATGCTTATAAATGCCTTTACACATTTTTCTGTTTCTTTACAATCGAGAAGTAAAATAAAACCATCGATTATCTCATTTTCAATCATCTCGGCAATTCTTCGCCTGACAGTCCCCTCGCTCACACCGACTTTTTTTGCGATATCGACATTGCTAATCCTCGCGTCCTCGCACAATATCCGGATAATCTTTATGCTAATTTCATCGATTGCCAGTGTTTCGAGTAGACAATCACATGATTCTTTTCTCCAGCACTCGATTCCTTGATTGCCATCATTTTCCATTTTTATGTGCATGTTCTGCAGGTATAAATATATTATCACAAAAACCATCATAGTACTATGAAATCATTATACATGAGTGTGGGTAACGAAATGGCACCAGTACAATACACAAAAAATTCTATACGAAACAAATATTATAGCAAAAGTCAAAATGAATTAGTATAGACATTATGCGCAATTTACATGGTTATCTTATAACATATATACAAATGAGACTATACAAAATAACATCATTGTTTAAGTAGACATAAACCATAGGTGACGCAATGAGCAAGACCAGCGGATACTTTAAATATTTCACAAAGGAAGTATGCTACCCGAATCAGGAAGAGGCGATGGATAAGATCCATGCGGCGCTGCTACGGAAAAATATTGTGTTGTTTGAAGGAGCATGTGGTACTGGCAAGACGCTAAGTGCACTTGCCCCGTCCCTGCATGTGGGGAAACAGTTAAAAAAGACAGTGGTGATCGCTACCAATGTCCACCAGCAGATGATACAATTCATAGACGAAGCCCGTGATATCAAAAAAACAAATGACATAAAAGTTTCTGTTGTGAAAGGCAAGAGTGCAATGTGTCTTCATGATATAGATTATGAGGAATGCAATCTCAAACGCGAGAACACATTTGAACTTATCGAGATCGAACGTGAGATCCATCTTAAAAAGCAGGAACTCAGATCTGCAAATGAGGACTACAAAAAAACACGCGATCCATCATTGATCGCGCTTCGGGACGCGCTGGCGAATGAAATGAATGTCGCACAGGAAAAACTAAATGGGGTACGTGACCGGGCATGCAACGACCTATATGAAGTCCTGCGCTCGGACAGCGAAACATTCCGCAAATGGTTGTTTGCAGATGTCCGTTCTCCAGAGGAGGTTAATGATTATGCATTCGATCAGGGAATGTGTGGTTATGAGTTGCTGAAACGTGAGCTCAAACACGCAGACCTTGTGATATGCAATTATCATCATGTCCTAAACGCTGAGATCTTCTCCACATTCCTTGGTTGGCTTGATCGTGATCCACAGGAGGTAATATTAATACTGGACGAGGCACATAATCTCGAATCAGCCGCACGTTCGCATTCATCCATCACGATCACCGAACACACGGTTGAAAAAGCCATAGCGGAACTTGAGGCGAACATGGATGAAATGCCAGATGGTGGTGTGCACAATATTTTCAGGATCTTGTTGAATGTAATGCGGAATACGTATAACTCAAGATTCAAATTCGGCGAACGTGAGCGTGTCGGGAGAAAATGGTATGACATACGGATCAGTGATCCGTATGATCGTAATGATGTTGTACGTGCCCTGTTTTTCCGACAGGCAAAGGAGAAAGGATTTGGTGGGGAAAAAGAGATACAGGAACTTCTAACCAATGCGAGTGAGTTTGGGGCAAAACTTGATGAGATCTATCGCGAGCAGTACAAAAAAGGGTTGAGCAAAATATTAAAACACTCGAATATCGGTTATACCGCCGATTTCCTTTCATCATACCTTGTGCTTTCCAACAATCTCAACTACTACCCGATCATCAATGTCAGGCGGGATGTGAATAATGAAGTATACGGCAGGATCGAACTGTTCACCTGTATTCCTAAAAATGTCACTGAGCCGCTATTTGATTCCGTTTTCTCGGCAATCCTGATGTCAGCGACCCTGCGACCATTCGAGATGATCAAAGCAACGCTTGGAATCACGCGGGATACTTGCGAGATAGCATATGGCACATCATTCCCCATTGAAAAGCGGCTTACAATTGCAGCAGATATCCCGCCGTTGTTTGCAAAGAACCGCGACGATCCGCAGACAAAAGAAGCTATTGAGCAGGTGCTGTTTGATTCCATCGAACAGTCAAAGGGGAACATCATTATATTCTTCCAGAGTTCATTTGAAGCAAGGCGTTATTTTAATAAACTTGAAAAGGCGGTGAATGTTCCTGTGTTCCTTGACGAATTAGGTGTATCGGCACAGGAGGTCAGGGAAGAGTTTTTCAGGATCGGGGAGAATGGCGGCAAGGCTGTTCTTGTTTCGTATCTCTGGGGAACTCTAAGCGAGGGGGTGGATTACCGTGACGGGCGTGGGCGAACAGTTATCATCGTGGGCATCGGGTATCCCGCACTCAATGACAGGATGAATGCAGTGGAATCTGCCTATGACCATGTGTTCGGATACGGGGCAGGATGGGATTATGCAATACAGATACCAACGATCCGTAAGATCAGGCAGGCAATGGGGAGGGTGGTACGCTCGCCTGCCGATTATGGAGTAAGAATACTTCTTGATGGTCGGTTCTTGACAGATTCAAAAAAAAGGTTTGGAAAGTTTTCGGTATTTGGGGTGTTTCCCGATGATGAGCGGGCGGAGTTTGTTGATGTTGAGGCTGGCAAGGTGAAGTATTCGCTGATGAATTTTTTTATGGATAATTCTTGATTTATGCCATCAGTGTGTGCCTGAACTGCCTGCTTCGCCTTCAATGTTTACTTTTTTTCAATTTCACTCTTCCACGCACAAAAGAGCATTCAGTAATTCCGAACCTCTCTCACATCCAGCTCCTGACCGTGGAATGTGGCTGTTTCTCTTCAATGACCTGCTCAACCCCCCCCGCCACGCCCAATGCCAGTCAATTATTCACAATGTGGATTTGGTGTTCCATTCGAAGAAATGCAGATCATTTCAATTAACCTCTTACAAAGCCGATGACTGTACAATCAACAAGGAATCAAACCAGATGAACTATATTGTTATACAATTTTACTTTACTACATATAAATTATTGATATTAATCGATGTCTTTATAAACGATTGATTGATTAATATTATTTATAATAAATCAAGTCAACTTGATTTGACATAACGATGTCATCGTTATGCCTGAATAATCTCGTAATACACACTTATAAATTACATATAATACATCAAAAATTGGTTAAATCGGTGATAAAAATGCATATAATGGAAGGTTTTTTACCTGGTCCCTGGTGGCAAATATGGTTTGCAGTATCAATACCTGTGATACTATATGGCATGAGCAAGTTGAACAAACTTACACATGAAAATCGTGAGGCATTACCCCTGTTGGCAGTAGCAGGGGCATTTATATTTGTATTATCATCACTTAAGCTGCCGTCAGTCACAGGAAGTTGTTCCCACCCGACCGGTACAGGAATGGCTGCAATCCTGTTCGGTCCTGCAATAACCGCAGTTCTCGGGTTGATTGTATTGGTATACCAGGCATTGTTCCTTGCACATGGCGGTCTTCTTACAACACTTGGTGCCAATGTGTTCTCCATGGGGATAGCAGGTCCGGTAGTTGCATATGTTGTTTACAAGATGGGGATGAAATCGAACCTCAATTTCTATGTTGTTATATTCCTTGCAGCCACCTTGGGTGATTGGGCAACATATGTTGTAACATCTACCCAACTGGCACTGGCATTCCCGACAGAGCCTGGCGGTGTGTTCACATCGTTTAAAGCATTTGCAACAATATTTGCAATTACCCAGATACCACTTGCAATTATGGAAGGAGCGATTACTGCGCTTATTTTTAAGTATGTGGTACAAGTCAAAAGTGATATGCTTGTGAAATTGAATGTGATAAGTGAAGCAGGAGTTCGTAAGGTAAGGGAGATGGGAGTATGAAAATGGAATTAATAGTAGTAGCTATATTTGTAATTTTTACAGCCCAGTTCCTATATATGAGTTCAACTACTGATGCGGAGTATGGCGGGGCTGATGGTGAGGCGGAAGGTGTGATCACAGAACTTACAGGTGGAAACTATGAACCAATTGCAGAACCATTGTGGGAACCTCCAAGCGGGGAAATAGAGAGCCTTTTGTTTGCACTCCAGACAGCTTTTGGGGCACTTATAATAGGATATTTCTTTGGATATAATAAATGTAAAAAACAGGTTGGACAATAGCCTGAATAGGATTGGTGCAGATTGAATGGCAGGTACATGTGATCAAACCAAGCTAATCATATATGTGAATGAATATGTCACCATGTCATGAACAACCTGCTTGACGATTATGCATTGGTAAGCCCATTGCGATACCGCAATAACAAACTAAAATTGGGTGTTGTGGTATTCGGGCTACTTGCCGGGGTTTCATCCGCATCAGTGGCAACGCCTCTTTTTGTAGCGTTTTGTATGGGAATTACAACGGTCTTTTTTGGAAATGTCCCATTGAAATTATATTTTCAACTAATGCTCGCACCGATGGGTTTTGCTATTGTGGGGACTGTTATCATCCTGTTTTTCTTTGGGTCCGGAAGTGAGGTGATCGCATTTAATGTGTTTGGTTACCGTCTGGTTGCAAACTCACAGGGAGTTGATATGGCACTTCATGTAATATCAAGGACTGTGGGTGGAATGAGCTGCATGTTCTTTCTTTCACTTTCAACTCCGGTTGTAGAACTTTTTTCAGTTCTAAAATCAACCCGAATTCCTGATTCCATAATCGAATTATCCATGTTGATATATCGCTATATATTTGTCTTTTTGGAGGTTGCCATGTCAATTAAGTACGCCCAGACCGTCAGGCTCGGATACAAGGGTTTTAAAACCTCGCTGAATTCTGTGGCAATGCTTGCAAGTACATTGTTCATCCGATCATGGGAACAGGGAGAAAAATTGTACATTTCTATGAGTTCGAGATGCTACAATGGAAAATTTGCCATATTTGAAATCAAGCGACCTATTAAGGTTTCAGAGGCAGTTCTTACTTGTGGATACGTTATTTCAACCATTGCAACTTCATATATAACGATAATTTAACAACAATTTTATAATAGTTAAAAAGTAGTTTGGCAATGACTTAACAAAGAACAATTTTAATCATCTAAAATAAAAAATATGACGATCCTAAAAACAAACAACCTTAAATATTCTTATCCTGACGGGACAGTTGCGATCGATGGAGTAAATATTGAGGTCAAAAATGGGCAAAAGATTACATTTGTGGGTCCGAATGGTTCGGGAAAGTCAACCCTGTTCCTTTTGTTGAATGGAACCATCAAACCACAAGAGGGAGAAGTCCGTTTTAATGAAAAATCTCTTGGGTACGATCCTAAATCACTGCGGGATATCAGGAAGAATGTTGGAATTGTTTTCCAGAATTCAGATGACCAACTATTTGCTCCGACGGTGTATCAGGATGTGGCTTTTGGTCCTGTGAACCTTGATATTCCAATGGACAGGGTTGAGAGTAGCGTGAACAATACTCTTGAGTATGTTGGATTATTAAATCTTAAGGATAAGCCCCCACATCATTTAAGCGGTGGACAAAAAAAGAGGGTTGCTATTGCAGGTGTTGTGGCTATGGAACCCGACGTCATAATCCTTGATGAACCGCTGTCAAACCTGGATCCGATGGGTGCAGATGAGATCATTGAACTGTTAAATGAGTTTAATCATTTTGGAAAAACAATTATTATTTCAACACATGATGTTGACCTTGCTTACAGTTGGTCGGATTATGTATATTTGATGTCAGGTGGCAAGGTGGTAGGGGAAGGTGTTCCGGATAAGGTTTTTGATAATACTGAATTGCTGGCAATGGCAGGTTTGAAGCAACCGGCCACCCTTGAGATCTACCATGAGATTAAGAGAAGGGGGCTTGCGATGACTGGTGAGTTACCAAAAACAGTGCCTGAACTTGTGGATACCTTAAAGCCTCTCGAATTGCTGTGGGTAAATGTTCCTCCTGATACACATGAGGGTGATATATTAAATCTTGGGGTGATGCATGGAGAATATGCGCAGCATTGCCCTTATGAAGCGGTGAATGCTAAAGTGCTACACATTCATGCAAATTGGCGTGCGGTTGTTGAGATTATGCGCAAAGGCATACGGGTCGGGTGCATTATAATCTACGATATGGATTCCTATTATCGAAATGAACTTCTGGGATTAATAAATGAAAGTGAAATTGATATTGTAGGTGCTATGGGTACAACTAGCAAGAACATTGCGGAAAAGGATGGCATTAAACTTGAAATAACAGCTGGTGTTATAGACAAGTCAATCTTAATGGCGCTTTGCGGGAAAAGATGTCTTGTGCTAACGAATGGAGATATGGTTGAGCATTCGTTGAAGAGGTTCAGGAATTATGTTGAGAAGAGTGGGATCAATCTGAGTATTAGTGTGGTTGGTGGAGAGAAAGTATAGTTATTGCGGAATTTCCGGTTGATAAAGGATAGAAAAACTGCGATTACGGGGACTTTTATACCGGCGTTGACAATGCCTTTGAATATATATTCTAATCCACCGGTGGTTCATACTCCTAAAGCGCATTATGTCCATCACACCTAAAATGTGGTTGAGCTTACTGAGCAAGACTGCGATATTATAGAGTTGCAGATTGAGTAATTTAATCCCAAGGCCATAATAATCGATGATTATATATAATGTGGATTATACTTAAGTAATAAGTAAGAAATTTCTTAAACTTAAGAAAATTAAATAAATTAAGATGAATGGAGCTGAATTATGAAAATGCAAAAATTAGAACTTAAAGAGTGGGATAAGGAAAAAGTACAAAAAGAAGCAGACAAGGTGATGATAAAATTACATGGTATGTATCTTGGATTTATTGAAGAAAAGTTAGGTGAAGATGCTGTTATCGAGTGTATATCTATAATGGCGAAACAAGAAGCAGATGCACTACAAAATATTCCTGCAAAAGAGAAAGGTGCATTAAAACTTGTTGTCAATCAGGGAATTACCCAGAAAAACATACACGGGTCCAAAGATGTTAAAGTAGAAGGAAATGAAGATCAGGCGATGGTTACCATTGGAAAATGCATGGCTCTGGAAAATACGCGTGGATTTATAAAGATGGGTGCACCTATGACTGAAGAAATATTCTGTGGCGGTTGTAGAAATTTCTATGCAAATTTAGCAAAATCCATGGGTTTTATTAATGCTGATTTTATACGTACTGATGATGGATGCAGATATGTCTATAGTAAAATATAAAATGACATGATAATACATAGCGAGACCAGAATACTATGAGTGAATTCTTGGGAGTGGTAACCGTAAGCGATAAAGGCCAGATCGCTATCCCTATTGATGTAAGAAGAGAACTTAATATAACAACCGGAGATCGCCTAATCATTATTAAAAGAAAGGATAATGCAGGAATCATACTCTTAAAAACAGAAAAGATGGACATGATTTTTAAAAAAATTCGTAATACGGACACTTATTTTGATGATAAAACCGAAGACATTTGAATAATTTATTAGAAATATTGATTCTTGAGATTATATGGGTGTCTGGATAATGTTCCAAAAAGCATTCATGACCCTTAGGGCTCGTTAAGAATTAACCTGAACAACTATTAAGTACTATCGCAATCTATTATTATGCCATGGAAGAATGTGCCATCAAAAAAATATTTGAGACTATGGAAGGTCGCTTGAATGAGCGAGAACATAGGCTATTAACTGCTGCGGTAGC
>JBQVMC010000003.1:0-34256 GCA_052361145.1 Methanosarcinaceae archaeon | reverse complement strand
GCCCATATATACCGTTTACTAACCAAACTTGATTCTAAATGTTCAGAAGGATGATCCCCACTTTGAGATCCATAACCTTAAAGCATACTTCAGGGGTGGTAAATATGTCATGAAATATTAAAATCACTACATAAAAACCAGACCGAATTATAATTCAGTAAATGTTTAGCCGAATAACAAAAATCGGAAGTATTAACATGGTTAGTACTTATTAAAATGGTAAAGGTATTGCCTACATAAACCAGATAATAATAATAATAATAATAATAATAATAAAACATTTCAGGTAGAAGGAATCACAGGCATTCGAAACACTCATTTATGTGTACACACGATGACATAGTGAAGATGATTACAATAATATAATTCAACAATTAAATACCAAAGGTATTGAGACAATAAAAGATGATATTATGAAAATAGCAATAGCAAGCGGTAAGGGTGGTACCGGTAAAACAACATTGGCAGTAAATCTTGCCCTCGCACTTAAAGATGTACAGTTGTTTGACTGTGATGTAGAGGAACCAAACTGCCATCTCTTCCTGGATCTTAATCTCGAAAAGGTAGAAGATGTAAATATCCCGACGCCTATAATAGATAAAAGCAAATGCGATCTCTGCGGCAAATGTTCTGAATTTTGCAGGTTCAATGCGATAGCTGTACTTCCAAAGGACATAATGGTTTTTCCCGCACTCTGCCACGGATGCGGAGGGTGCACGATAGTGTGTCCGAAGGAGGCTATAAGTGAGGAAGACCGAAGTATTGGAGTCATAGAAAGTAACAAAGGTAGCAGTAGTGGATTTGAATTTTATCGCGGATTGCTGAATATCGGAGAACCTATGGCATCTCCTGTCATCGCAGCCCTAAAAAAACATATCGATATGGGCAGGACTGCGATCATCGATTCACCACCTGGCACTGCATGCCCAGTGATCACTTCTGTTGGGGATGTGGATTATTGTATTCTTGTCACGGAATCAACACCATTTGGATTGCACGACCTGCTGCTTGCTATTAATGTAGTAAGAACACTGAAAATACCGTTTGGTGTGATAATTAACAGGTACGACATAGGAGATAAAAAAGTAGAGGAATATTGTGGTTCACAGGGCATCTCAATCCTGATGAAGATCCCGCATGACCGGAAAATCGCAAGATTGTATTCCGAAGGAATTCCATTTATTGTCAGGATGCCGGAGTGGAAAGATAGTTTTGTCCGTTTATTTAATACGATCAGGCAGGAGTATGAAGAGGTTAGATTATGAAACAACTTACGATCATAAGCGGGAAAGGCGGCACAGGCAAGACCACCATTGCAGCGGCATTTGCCTCTCTTGCAAAAGATGCCGTGATTGCGGATTGTGATGTGGATGCCGCAGACATGCATTTAATATTGCAGCCAGAAATACTGGAAACCATTGATTTTACAGGATTGGATGTTGCATCTATTGACGAGTTGCTCTGCATACAGTGCGGCAAATGCAGAGATGCATGCAGGTTTAATGCAATCAGCAATGATATTACAATTAACATTTACGAATGTGAGGGGTGTGGGGTATGTGAGTACATCTGTCCTGAAGAGGCGGTCAGTATGATAGAGCGAAAAGCAGGAGATGCCTACATATCAAAAACGCGGTTTGGGCCAATGGCACATGCAAAACTCGGTATAGGAGAAGAAGCAAGTGGGAAACTAGTGTCATTTGTCAGGAACAATGCAAGGAAACTTGCAGAAAAACAAGATCGTGACCTGATAATCATTGACGGACCTCCCGGAATAGGATGTGCGGTAATCGCCTCAATTACCGGTGTCGATATGGTGGTAGTCGTAACCGAGCCGAGCGTATCCGGTATTCACGATCTGGAACGAGTGCTGGGTGTAGCAGGTCATTTCAATATTCCGGCTGTAGTTTGTGTTAATAAGTATGATATAAACAAGGAGAACACCCTGCTCATTGAAAAGTATTGCAGTGAGAATGGGGTGGATGTTGTAGGCAAACTTCCTTATGACGAAACTCCGACCAGAGCCATGCTTCATGAGATGACTGTTGTTGAGTATTCGAATAATGACTTCTCAACGAAGGTTAATGATTTGTGGATAAATGTGAGGGAACACTTACATGAAACATCGGGTCATTCTTTATTGACGATGGCGTAAGAAAATGATTGCTTTGCCTTCACCCTTACCCTTAACATTATGTTTATAATTTCACCATTTGGAGTGTCTCGTCAAACAATAAGACTTTTTATTCTCTTTTGAAATTGATTAGAAAATCATAGGAATAAAGAGAATAAAAGCAATGTCAACCTGCATATCCTGTGACCCCTCTGGTATTTACCCACATATTATTAATATGATCCAATAAAATGTAAGGAGATATTCAATGCAATGTGCTTTATGTGAAGACAAGAAATGCTGCAAAGGTAAAGACTGTACTACAATTGCGGAAGATACCGTATACGAGGGAAAAACACTTGATTCTATGAAAGTATCGGCTGAGATCGAATCTAAGTATTATATGAAAAAAACACGCTTGGAAGAACTGACACAGTATGCAATGGACATGGGATATACGAAATTGGGTGTTGTATTTTGTATTGGCATGGAAAAAGAAGCAAGGATAATTCACAAAATACTGGCAAAAGATTTTGATGTGTTTTCGGTCTGCTGCAAGGTATGCGGGATTGATAAAGATCAATACCATCTGAATAAGTTACACAACGATGGCTTTGAGGCTATATGTAATCCAATAGGCCAGGCCCTTGTTTTAAACGATAAGAAGACCGAACTGAACATTATACTCGGACTATGTATTGGTCATGATATTATCTTTACCAGATATTCCAATGCACCTGTAACAACTCTTGCAGTAAAGGATCGGGTGCTGGCACATAATCCGCTTGGTGCTATATATTCCAATTATTATCTCAAGAATCGATTTGGGATAAGCGAATAATGGTAGGTGGTAGATTGAGGATGAGAGCAGGGGAAGGATATGACATAAGTATGAGGATCAAAATATGATCGGGTTAAGATTTACAATAATATATGACAACGAAAATGTCGAGGATTTCACCAGTGGCTGGGGCTTTTCATGTCTTATTGATACAGGTAAAACAAAGATACTGTTCGATACGGGTTGGGATGGATGTGCCTTGCTACATAATCTCACAAAAGCTCACATTGCTCCTGGTGAAATAGATAAAGTGGTACTATCGCACCAGCACTGGGATCATATCGGCGGGCTCCCGGTTCTACTAAATATAAATCCTGATATGGAGGTTTATGTGCCAGCTTCGTTCTCGAAACGCCTTAAAGATGAGATATCTGCACGGACAAGGTTGATCGAGGTGTCCGAAGCAATGGAGATCTGTAAAAATGTGTATACAACAGGTGAACTCGACACTGATACAAAAGATATGAAAGAACAATCATTGGTCGTGGATACTGGCAGTGGGATGTATATAATTACCGGATGTTCACACCCCGGAATTACCGGAATTATAAATGCAGCATCTCAATTTGGAACCGTCACAGGTATTATAGGGGGGTTGCATGGGAGCACTGAATATGGGATGCTCGAAAGGATGAACTTGATTGCAGCATGTCACTGTACTCTTCATAAAGAAGAGATTGCCAGGCAGTTTCCGGATGTGTTTAAGGCGATTGGTGCAGGGTGGGAATTATTTATACCAACAAATTGAAATATACTGGCTTTTGGAAAACCTTCATACCAGTCGGATTAAACGCAATATTAATTTGAAAATTGTTAATAATTTGGTATCCCCTTCAAAAAGGATGGTAAAATGCATATCTGGATTTCAAAATCAAGTGGCCAAGCAGGCCTTCGATTTCAGAATAGTGCCAGTTACCCTATGATTTGAAGTGGATACGAATTAATCTTAATTATTATACCCGCAGCTCTGCTGTGGGGAATTTCATTTTTGAAGAATCCATTGAATCATCCCCTCTGGAATTTGATATTGGAGGGAATGATTCACATGGTATAAATATTCAATTTGTTGGGTTTGATGAAAGGATAAAGAAAGATCGAATCGGAAGTACTGTATAAAAATATATGGACCCATTACCACAATGGGTCATGTTTCATACCAATCAAAAAGTTAAACTTCACTAAGTTTTTCAATCTTTACTTTCTTCACATGTGGCTTGCTAATCTTATCAGGCATCCATGCTGGCTTATTTTTAGGTGCATTAACTTTTTCTCTCCATCCCTTGAAAATATGAACTTTTTTGGTTCCACGTTCTCGAAGCCTGATAGTTGTAGGTTTGGATTTTTTAGATTTTTTCCTATTTGCTACCTTAAGAGCTGCTTGTCTTGGCTGTTTCCCTGTGAATACACCGTGCTCGTTTCCATCCTTATCTCTTAACACAAAATTTCTTGTTTTCGACATATTGTCAACTCACAACCTGAATTTGTTATCATTTACATTTAAAACACCAGATATATATGTGTTTTCTTTTAATATAGCCTTTTGATTCGGTTTTGTCATGGTTTTCAACGAAATTATACCAACTTTGTCAGGTCAAACGTTGCGACATTACATCCAATCGCAGCAGAGCTTCGGAAATGTACTAATTAGTATCAATCTCACACGTTGCACCAGCAATTACAATTATGACAATAAACGTATGCGAACAAAGGAATATTATTTCAACATTTCGTGATCATTTTGTGATATTACCTGCTTTTATCCATCAATCATAACGTAAATCAATGACAAGCGACGATATAGTTTCAGGCAGATTGGATGATATCAAAATAAGAACGCGGGAATTGCTAATAGTTGACCAAGTATATGCATGATGTATATGATGTAATAGTTGCTCACAATACATATATATTGCGAGTAATACAAAATAAATAGGAAATGTTGTTTGCATACTTGAGTATCATTCAGAAATCCCTATATTATACGAAAAACTAACTTAATGCCTATGAACTTACGCGACCAGATGAAAAATAATATCCCAAAATCGCTTTTGTACCACACTCCAAAGCGTTTCGATGTTATCGGGGATATAGTTGTGATATCAATCCCGCCTGAACTTGATGAATTCAAGGATGAAATTGCAAAGACAATTGTTTCAAAACGAGGAAACATCAGGACCGTTCTTAATAAAGTTACTAAACTGGATGGCGAAAGAAGGGTAGGGGGTTTTGAGGTACTATCTGGCACTGATACCGTAACCCTGCACAGGGAATATGGCTTCACGTACCGACTAGACCTAAATGAGGTATTCTTTAATAGCCGTCTTGGATTTGAGAGGCGGCGGGTCACATCGCAGGTTTCATCTTCCGAAAATGTAATAGTTCCGTTTTGCGGGGTTGGCCCTTTTGTGATCCCGGTTGCTGCCTCCGGCGCAAAGGTTACGGCAATTGAGAAAAATACAGAGGCGTGCAAATGGCTGGGAGAAAATATCCGCTTAAATGGTGTGGAATCGAACGTATCTATCATAAATGCGGATGCTATGGACATAATTGATATTCCGGACATCGATTTTGACAGGGCAATCGTTCCCACGCCGTACGGAATGGATGTGTATCTTAAAAGCATCTCGACACTTATAAAAAATGGGGGTATGGTACACTTTTATACATTCAAGTTGGAATCACAGGTACCGGAATTGATAAACAGATACAAACGTATGGGTCTTGAAACCGTTTTTTACCGTAGGTGCGGTAATGTGGCACCAGGTGTAAGCAGGTGGGTGTTCGACTTATTGAAACAATAGGAAACAGTAGAAAACAGTAGTATATGATGGGATATTCCATCATTTTTCTGGCACTAATAATATTGCATTGGTGTTCGGTTATAGAATTTTATTGGCTTGTTGCTAATGTTTTTAGATAAAAGTAAGAAGGGGGATCAAAACATGACAAATGATAATTCAGCAAAAATAATCCGGTCTAAAACTTCTACCGCACCTTCTCTGCCGACTTCAGGAAAATTTTAGGGATCTCGATCGCTTTATAGATGAGTGAAAGAGTTGCCTAAATATTTAGCAAAAATCTTTTACTTAAAAATGTGTCACAAATGAAAAAAGGACATTTGACCTTGGTAACAACAGGTTTCTTAAAGAATAGTTTGAAGTTAGTTCAAACGACATGTGTGATTATTAATATAGAAGATAGAAATGTAAAGAGAGGTGTTGGTGAGAATGAGTAAAGTTTTTTTCAAATCAGTTGACAATATTGGTCCAATGCAGACACAGATCGATCAGATCAAGGAACTATTCCCTAAAATATCGCCGGTAAAAAAAGGTGACATTGTGGCAGTGAAGATACACCCGGGTGAATACGGTAACACCACCCATATCCGCCCTGTGATAGTAAGAACTGTCATTGACATGGTAAAGGAAGCCGGTGGTATTCCATTTGTTACGGATACCACTGTCCTGTACAAAAGCATGAGATTCAATGCAGCAGACGCGCTATGGACGGCTGGGGTGAACGGTTTCACGCAGGCAAGTATGAATGCACCGATCATCATTGCGGATGGATTACTCGGAGATGATGGCGTTAATATTGAGATATTTGGCGATGATCTTGACAGTATCACAGTAGCTTCTGCTATCGCAAAGGCGGATTGCATGATTATGATCTCACATTGTAAAGGACATCCAGGATCAGGCTTTGGTGGTGCGATCAAAAATCTAGGGATGGGATGTCTGGATAAGGACGGAAAAACGCGCGTTCACGAGGTTGGGCGACCAACGATCGATACTAAAAAATGTATCGGTTGCGGAGTTTGTTTCGATCAATGTGTATGGGGAGCACTGAAAATGGGTGGCGATAAGGCATATGTTGATCATGATCTGTGCAGGGGTGAGTTGTCATGTATTGAATCCTGTCCCCGGAAAGCCATTGTTCCGCCTGAAGATGTCGCAGAAAATATGCAGGTAAGGCTTGGTGAAGCTGCGGTGGGACCTATAAAAGCATTGTCCGGCAGGATCGGTTACATAAACTGGATATTCGACCTGACACCTGGTTGTGACTGCTTTAATTTTTCTGCACCCGTGTTTTCACGGAACGTAGGTATTGCTGCCTCGTGTGACCCCGTGGCACTGGATATGGCAAGTATCGACCTGATCGACCGGAAGATGCATGAGGATGGGGAATGTGATGGCGTGTGTGGTGTGTGGAATATTGATCCTGTGGTACATCTTGAGCATGCGGAGAAGGTAGGGAGTGGAAGTCGAAAGTATGAATTAGTTGAGTGATAATGATCAGGCCAAAACTAAACACAGTACAACAACACGCCAAACACGGCGTGTTTCTTTATCACTTCCTAAAACTAGATTTATAATCTTAAATCTTATTTATTTCTGTACCTTTGTACGAACGAGTACCGTGGCGACATGCTTTCCTTTTATCGTTGTGAAAACGTGCGCGCTTCGCGCGATGGGGTATTAATACTGGTATTTTATTAGAATTCATAACATCGCATACACAAAAAGGCCGATGCATCCACTTCAAAAAGCAGGGTAAAATGTATATTCAAATTGTCAAGATCAAGTGCCCAAGTAACTTTCGATTTCAAAGTGGAGTCAATTAGCCTTAGATTTAAAACGTATACGAAATTTGATCGTTCACACCATTATATCAATCTCAAAACCGACCACAGGCTGCCCCAATCCGAAATTCGTAACAACCTCCGGATAGAACTCGCCCATAACACCGATCTTTTTACCAAAAACAAGGATGTCTGCGCGCCTGCCTTCCAAAAATGCATTGTCCTTTGATTCTACAATCTTATATTCGACCATGCGCTCTCGCATTACAGCATCCACGAGTTCACGCACTTCCGTAAAATTTGCCTGTGGATGGATCGATACCGAAGCAAGATGCTGGCGATTGTTGTTATTCACCACAACCTCGCCCACTTCAAATATACTCTGGGGAAGTTCCCTGTGCCGGTTTAATGAGAGTATTTCCATAAGGTTTGGCAGGATCGTTGTACGCAGCATGGTCTGGTCTTCACTGATCGGATGTAGCAAATGAGTTACATCATCCGTCATGTCACGGCACATCCATTCAAAATGCACCCTCTCGCTTGTTAGGGTAAACGGCATCACTTCCAAATATCCTAAACCAACCATGATTTCACGCATAGCAGTTCTTGCCAATGATATCTTATGTGCCTTCCCGACTGTTGAACTCTTTGGGAAATCCGGCTCAATGTTTTCATATCCGTATCCTATAGCAATATCCTCGATAATATCATCTATATTCAGGATATCAGCGCGATACGAAGGAATCTCGACCTCAAGTGTTTCAATATCGATACTGCGTATACCAAACCGCATTTTCTCAAGTTGCGCCGTAATTTCATCAATTGTAAGATCTATGCCGATCAACGAATTCACATCCGATCTTGTGATGCAATAAACACGGGGCGCAAGGTCCGGTGTGATTTTCGTTCTGCCATCAGCCATTAATATTTTCACGGATTCAACTTTTCCACCACGTTCTGCAAGTGATGTAACCACTATATTAAGAGCAGTGTAAACAGCATCAGCAAGTCCTGTTACATCAATAAACAGTTCGGTTGTATTCTCATCGACCCTTGTAAGGTTACCATTGATAATAGGTGGAAATGAAAGTACATTATTATTTGCATCCAGTATGAGCGGATACTTATCGAATCCCTCCATAAGATGGGCAAAGCCAATACCTTTCGGATGTTCTTCAAGTATACTGCGCATCGACATTGGTTCTGTGAAATCGAGGGGCACGAACTCAAAATCCGGATCGGCTGCAAGGTACCTGAAAGGTGCCTCGATATTTGCCATATCATGCACTCCAATGGATACCTTCTTACGATCGCGTCCAAGTCCCCAATGAAGATCCTCCTGCAAGTCCATAAGTGATTTTATTGAATTGTTATCGAACTTGATATTCCTCACAATCGCACAGCCAAGAACAGGGCGGATACCTGCGATTTCCTTGTCCAGTGTAACCTCCACACCAGAAGGTTTCACTTCATAATTACAAAGACCCTTCTCAATATCCAGAAATCCCCTCATTGCACGTGCGACCCCCTCAACACTATACAGGTCCGGTCTGTCCGGGAAGAATTCAATGTCGATTGAATCTTCTTCAATACGCTCAATATCAGCCCCGATCATAGGCACGCGATCGATAATCGTATCCTTGTCTGCAAGGGTTAGTTTTTCCATGTCATTGTATTGTAGCGTTATAATTGGCATAAAGAGGTCCTCTGGTTATGTAGCATAATTTTATGTGTGATTAATACCTGAACACAACATATCTAACTTTAGATTTAATGTTTTTCATTGCAACCCAATTTGACATATCCCACTTTTTCCAATAGAGATCACAAAAAACCTCCTGCAATAACAGGAGGATTTTTGATAATAGGGTGGGTCAATTTTCAATGGGAATTTTCACTAGGATTGTCATTTTAGGTGAAAACTTAATTCTTATATGAAATATCAACTAATCATGTCAAAATTTTAAAGCCATATTCTATCATAAATTTATCTATTTTAATTGATAGCATTTGAGATGTGCGGAAAGTAGATTAGTTTATAGGACATTATTGAAGTTATCATAATATAATGTTAGAATTTCATTTGATTTTAATATCAATATGAAATAATATATGTCAATATATTAATATATCAATTTAAAAAGGAGTAAAACTATGAAAACAGATATTCAGATAAAGGATATAATGACACGTGGGGTGTTGACCGTACCGGTTGAATCAACGGCAGATTATGTTGCAGCGGTAATGGCAGATCATGAAGTTTCTGCTGTTGCTGTAGTTGAAAAAAGTGGTGAAGCCATTGGTATCATATCTGAGATGGACATTCTCGGAAAGATAAACAATATTGATTGGGAAAATACACTGGCAGATGACCTGATGGCACCATCAATTGAATCGATAAGCCCGACTTCAACACTTAAAGAAGCTGCACAGATCATGTCTAAAAAACACATTCACCGCTTGATTGTCCTGTCAGAAAAAACGGTGGGTGCATCTAACCGACCGGTTGGGATTGTAAGTTCGAGCGATGTTGTTAAAAAAATGTTGAAAGAGCGAAAAGGAGGAAATCCTTGCTAACACCCAAATATATTTTAAGTGATTATTTTATAAAATATATGCACAAAAAATTTGGTTCACCAACCAGCACAATAGATAATATTGTGCCGTTGTGGTGAACCACATATTTCTGGAACATTGACCTACTCCGGGTAAGCCGAAATCAAAAAGTCACATATTTTTGTGCCAAAAAGCACGAAAATTTCTTTTGGAATATTAAATTGTTCTCGGGTCAGTGATCTCACCTGTCAGTGCAGAAGCTGCTGCTGTTGCAGGAGAACTAAGGTATACAAATGAATCCGGACTGCCTTCCCTGCCTTTAAAATTGCGGTTGGAAGTTGCAAGTCCGATCTCGCCATCGCCCAATAGACCAAAGGAACCACCCATACATGGACCGCAGCAAGGTGATTCCACTATTGCACCTGCTTCTATAAACTGCTCAATATATCCTGCTCTCAATGTTTTCATGTATTCGGTTCGGGATGCAGGAATGATCAAAAGTCTCACATCTTTTGCAACGGGTTCATCACCCATCATATTTGCAACGATCTCGATATCCTCAAAGCGACCATTGGTGCACGAACCGACAAACACCTGATCTATCTTCGTGCCCTCGACATCCGTAACAGGTTTCACGTTGTCCACATTGTGTGGACATGCTACCTGTGGTGCAAGGTTTGATATATCATAATCGTAGAGCCCTGAATATTCTGCATCTTCATCAGATTTCCAGTATGGGTCAAACTCATAATCCGGAATTCTATCTTCCAGGTACTTAACAGTGGTCTTATCTGCCTCGACAATGCCTGCTTTGCCACCCATTTCAATAGCCATGTTGGACATTGTCATGCGCTCTGGCATTGGCATATTCCTTACAGTTGAACCGGTATATTCTGCGGCTTTGTATCTGGCACCTTCTGCACCCACATCACCTATAAGGTGCAGGATTACATCCTTTGAGTAGACGTTCTTTGGCAGTTTTCCATTGACCTCAAACCGAACAGTTTCAGGTACCTTAAACCAGAGTTTCCCGGATGCGAACACTGCTGCCATATCGGTTGACCCGATACCGGTTGAAAATGCACCAAGTGCACCGTAAGCACAGGTGTGTGAATCAGAACCCACAACAAGATCCCCTGGCCGAACATGTCCTTTTTCAGGCATTACCTGATGACAGACCCCTTCATAGATATCATAATTAAGGATTTCCTGTTCTTTTGCAAATTTCCTGAGCACGGTGTGATTTGCAGCGGCGTTGAGAGAATCTGCCGGAACTTGGTGATCGAATATTATCACGATCTTGCTCGGGTCCCATACTTTTTTTTCCTCCTTATCGCACATAATTTTGTAAAAACCATCAATTGCAAGTGGGCCCGTGATGTCATGTGTCATTGCGCGATCAATTCTCGCAAGCACGAAGTCTCCTGCCTTAACAGTCTTTCCAGATGCCTTTGAGAAGATCTTTTCTGAAATTGTCATTGTATGATCAGTATTATTTGACATGGTAATCATGCAATTAATTGTTGATATTATAAATAAATCAATCGATGATGTTTGTGTCTTCGTCCAATTCACTTATAACCGTATGTGATCCTTTGCTATCGTGCACAACACAAATAAAGTGTTTTTTTCCGTCTGCACAGATGGTTGAAACCCCAACACTTTCCGGACTTGTAATAAAATCATCAAACTTCTCATAGAGTGCGATCGTATCTTTAATTTCGATCAAATACCTGTTAATCACATCAATTGCTATCTTAAGACTTTCACCTGGTGCGATTTTTTGTCCCAATCCCTCACATTCGGATGTATGGAGTTCCATATTTTGTATATAGAACGGATATGTACGGCACAGCATAGGGCATACACCGTGTATCTTGCACCTGTTAGATACATCCGCACCTTCAATAAAAATACAGTCACCGTTGCTTTTGCGTACAAGCATCCAACCGAATGTGTGAATCCTCCCTTCTATATCTATCAGGTCGGTGAAGTCGGGATCATCGGGTGTTGCCGGGTTTGCGATCTTGTGTGCTGGATGTTCAGTATGGTCTTCGATAACCTGTATTTCACATGGTGTCAACAACACACGATTGTCGCCAAATGCAAATCGGCAGCATTTTCCACAGATGAGGCATGAAAATCCTATATCTTCTATCTTTGATGCAATTGATTTTGTGCTGATGTTTGAGGCATCTATGAGTTCTTGTTTCAATTCCTGTATTAAAAACGATCTGTATTTGTCATCCATGTCTTGGATCTTAACTTTGAATGTCTTGCTATATAATCAAGATGTCGAGAATTGTGAGACTTTTTATTATTTTCTGGTGGCGGAAACATCTCAAATTGATTTCTATATGGCACTATTCAAATTTTATTGTTCAATAATCAATAATCAATGATATATAGATATATATGCATTTATATTATATAAATTATATAAGAATGTATGGCCAAAGGAAATAAATTCATCATTAGTAAAAGAAGTAAAAGATGGTTGTATCTTTCAGGAATTGAATTTAATAGGAAGTGCATCCGTTGTTTACGCCCATCTCTTCAACACCATAGTGTCATCTGTGAAAGTATTTGAAACCTAACGAACATTATGATCGATTCATAACTTCAAGTTATGGCATCATAAAATGCCCGATCACTTATTTACCAATCGGCCAAATATCTCAGTGATGACTGCGAATTTTTTTAAAATGTAATACTGTTTGCAAATATTAAGTTGTTTTGTTTTGTTTTTTGTTTATCGATGGATGGTAGAATTATTCGTGTAATATCTGCAAGTTTGGGTGCATATTCAAGTTGATCAGAAGATATTAAAAAGTCTTTTGCAGTATTGGAAGTTGTAGTTTATATGCAACAAGAAAATCCTCGATATGCCCGGATTTACTCTAACTTTATAATTTCATAAATTGTATAACAACAAATTATGATATTACATCCAATCATAATGCCGCATAACTTCTGTGTTAAAATCATACAGGAGACTGTTCTCAACATATCCAAAAAATAAACATCCTTCGCATTGAGTAGATATTGTTTTTCTCATCTCCTTTGACGAATTCCACACATTTTCAATACCGTCTTTTACATTACCAAGAGTATCTCCCCTAACACGACAGTTCTCCACAGTACCATCTGCGGTCACATTAAGGATAATGTCGCTTGCATGGCATTTGAAATTGGTTGTACGGTCTCTGGTCATGGTAAGGTATGTTATTGAATTTATGATCGGGTAACCTTGTTTTTTCATTTCGATTATGCGCTGGACAGTATCCTGATACTTCCCAATGTCTTTTATTCCCATCTCATCCCAAACATCCTTGTCAATACCCCCGAATTCATAAAGTGGTTCGAATGATATCCTGACATCCAGTTCCTTTGCAAGATGGATAAGAGGTTCAATATCATTAAGATTCTTGCCGCTTATCACACAATTCATGAGCAGTGGGTTCTTCCGCCCTTCCTTTGCTTTCTTGATACCTGGCAGTATCTCGTCAAAATCAATTCCCCGAATATCCCTGTAACTCTCAATACCATCAACAGAAACTGACAGGTAATCAAGGTCTTTTAGCTCATCAGATCTCTTTTCAAGTAATTTTCCATTGGTAATAATGGATGTGATCATACCGATCTTGTGTGCATGCCCAAGTATGTCCGGCAGATCTTCCCGAAGCAAGGGCTCAGCAGTCCATGCATTGTAATACATAATACCAAACGATCTGGCATCGTCAAGCATGCTGAATATCTCATTGAGACTCATCTGATCACCACTGGCTTTCCAGTATTCACAGAACTTGCAGCTCATGTTGCATTTCGAATTGATAGCATGAGATATTACAAACGGTCGTTTTTTGACCCTGAGCTGCCAGAGGGCTTTTACTGTGAGTTTGGGAGCAAATCCGGTCATGGTCCGTATTTTGGTTGGGAGTGCAGATATAGATTTGGTTTAAGTCAAAAAGAACAATCGTTTTTTTGCCTGATTCCCATCACGCCAGAAAATACAGCCAATGATTTCTGGTCAAAGATACAAAAAAAAGAACAATAGTGCCTGCGATCAAGCAGGCAATATTTGAAGTATTTATCCGAAGAGTGCACCAAGACCGGCCATTCCGCTCTCTTCTGCTTCTTCTTTCTCTTCTTCCTCTGTTGCTGCTGCTTCAGCTTCCGGAGCCTCTGTTGCTGCCTCACCTGCTACCACAGGTGCTGCTGTGGGTGCTGCAAATGCTGCTGTTGCCATTGCCTCTTCGATGTTGACGCCATCAAGTGCTGCAACAAGTGCTTTTGCACGGTTTTCGTCAACTATTGTACCTGCTGCCGTAAGTACGGCAGTAACTGCTTCATCTGTAATATCTTTTCCAGAGTTGTGTAATAAAAGTGCTGCATATATGTATTCCATCGCAAATCACCTTGTTTAATTAACTTATTAATTATATTATCCGAAAAGTGCACCAAGACCGGCCATTCCGCTCTCTTCTGCCTCTTCATCATCCTTTTCTTCTTCTACAGTTTCTTCTTCTGCGGTCTCGGTGTCCACTACTGTTGCTGCAATTGTTGCTGCAATTGTTGCTCCACCAAGAGCTGCTTTAAGATCATCGTCAACTGCATCTTCATTGTTGCCTAAAGCAACAGATGCAACAGATAGCATCTGTGAATTTGCCTTACCAAGCAGAGTATCAATCAGTTCCGGTTCTAAAACTGCCGCATTCACACCAACATTACGTGATTCGCAAATAGCCTTTGAGATCAAAGTGCTTATAGTTGCGCTTGTTGGATATACTGCATTAACTGACAGGTTGAACGCCTGCTGTATTGCTGTTGTAAAGTCAGAGAAGTATTTATCCTCATCAATTGCCAGCACATCAGGTGTATATACAGAACCTGCTTGATAGGCTGCATTAAGATTCAATCCTACTTCCATTGGATAAATCTCAAGCCTTGTCAACATGGCTGCAAGTTTCTGGGAAACGGCCTCACCTTCCTTTGCAACAGTTTTTGTTGCACTGATTACAACAGAACCTCTATCAATCGCTGCAGGAATGCCTGCACCTTGCATATCTCCTAATATAGGACCAGGTGGGAAGCTTGTCGGGCCTTTTTCCACAATAATATCTTTTGGTGTTATTGCACCTGCTTTTATTGGGGCAGGGCTTTTACTCTGCTCAAGCAATTTATAAAGTTTAAATGGATCCTTATCCGTAAACACCAGTGCAGTCTGCACATCGATGTGATCGATCATTTTTTGAACATCTTCATCGGATTCATCCAGCGCCCGTTTGATAAGAGTATTTCTGGACACCTTTATAACAGCTATATCCTTTAAGTTTCTTCGCATAGCCTGAAACTGTTTTGCAGGAATCCCTTTTATACCTATAATTCCGAACAACGGATATGCTCTAATAAGAGATTTAATCTCCTCAATTTCATCCTTTTTCCACTGCGGAATGTGTTCTGTATGATGTACTTCTTCCATCATGCCACCTTCACAGAGTTACCCATTGTAGTCGTAATATAAATTGACTTAAAGTTTTGTTTGCCCTTGTCAAGAGAACGTTCTAGCCTGTTTATCACAGTACCAATGTTTTCTGTAAGATCATCTACGCTCATTTCACGACTGCCAACCGCAACGTGAAATGTTAATTTATCCTTTGATCGTAACCGGATAGAGTTCTTGGTGGTATTGATCATATCCTCTACATTCCTGTCCGGTGTGAGTGGAATCGGCATTTTACCCCTTGGTCCTAAAATCGCACCCAATGATTTACCAATAAGTGCCATATACTGGACTTCCGCAATAAAAGAATCACATTCATTTGCAAGAGTTCGTGCCTTTGATTTATCAGCTCCCAGTTCCTCTATATCCTCTTCCGTGAAAATATAATCAGCGCCGGCATTCTTTGCCTGTATCCCGACATCACCCTTTGCAAAAACCGCTATCTTTCTGGATTTACCAAGACCTTTGGGAAGTATGATCACTTCGTCCACCCTGTACTTGGGTTGACTCATATCAAGATTCTTTAAATTGATCGCCAGATCCACACTTTCCCTGAATTTGCGTTCCGGAGAGTCATCAAGTAACTGTTTTACGGTGTTTAATATATCTTTTTCTGTCATTCTACTCCTCCCGTAGTGTACAAATAATTATTTGCATGCAGGATATGGTCCTACACCCGGATATACACATGGAATATGTATTAATCCGGTACAGCCGCTTCGGCCTACTACGGATGTCATAAAAACCGCATGGTCTTATGGACTCTTCAATAAGAGAGAGCTTGTTTTTAAGCCTATCGGTTAATCGGCCATGCAAATTTAAAATAAAGGTCGATATTCAGCCATCCTTAATACTGGATGAAGATAGCGAAAATCCACTTATTTATGTCAATGGTGCTACATTAAGTTGTTTTTAATACTGAGCCTATATCTATCGATTCCAATGACGTTTTGCAATTATATGCAACTATCAAGTTGTGGATCATTCAGTCTATCGATAACGTTTATGTATGGCTGAATAGTTATAAATTAAGTATTCCAATCGGAAGACTTCACCATTCTTCGGCTGCCAGTACTTCGTCAAATTTTCCTTCATCTATAGATTTCTGGCATTCTTTCGGACCAACACCTTCAACCGTGACACCCAGCGGAATGCATGTACCGATAACCTCTTTTACTGCAGCTTTAAGGTCGTATGAAAGAATATCGTCTTTTTTCATACGTGCAACCTTTGCAGCCTGTGGTATTGTCAGATCACCGACAACAACCGTACCTGCTTCGCCTGAACCCTTTTCAATTCCAATCTCTTTCTTGATCAATGCAGAAGTAGGTGGTGTTCCAATTTCGATCTCTATATTTTTATCGTCATCTACAATGACCTTAACAGGAACCTGCATTCCATTAAAGTCCTTTGTTTTTTCGTTGATCTTATCGATCACATCTTTTATATTAACACCAAGCGGCCCAAGTGCCGGTCCAAGAGGTGGACCAGGGTTTGCTTTCCCGCCTGCTACTAATGCTTCAACAACATTTGCCATTTTAAAATCACCATCTGTGTTTAATAATTAATTGATAATTAAATGATAATTAATCATCCGTATCTGAAAATATCATCATATAAATATTCTTAAGCGTTATCTTTCTCTTTCTTAAGAACCCTAACCGTGTCCCCACGAATAGTTATGGGTATTGGTACGACTGCATCGAACAATTCAACAGTTATCTCCTCATGACCTTCGTCAACCCGTTTAACACGTGCCTTTTCACCCTTGAACGGACCGGATGTTACCTCAATAATGGCACCTTCAGTGATTCCTGTCACTGTCGGTTTCGGAGTTAGGAAATGTGCAACCTCATCAAGACTTGACTGCCCCTTTACTACCGTTCGTGCATGCGCAACATTTTGGATTGCAAGGTCAACAATACCGGAATCAGGTGCTTCCACAAGAACATAACCTTTAAGCTCATCCGGGACAAGTATCGCTCTTATGTCAAAATGTTCTTTTCTCGCAATCATTGCCATCATATTGGCGACTGAACGTTCTTGATTTGCAGTAGTTTTCACAACAAAAATTGCAGCGTCGTCACTCATGATAATTACATCCACTTGGGCATTTCTGTCAGAAGCACATAAATTATGAATCCGACAAAACCTATAAAAAGAATACCAATTCCTGCAACCTTAGCAATCACCATGAATTCACTTCTTGATGGTTTCTTGGTTAACTTGAGTACTCTCAAGTATGATTTTATAGTCATACCGACGTTTATATTTTTTAAATTAAATGTACCTTCTGCCAAAACTATTCACAACCGATTACATGATATGTTGATTAATGATCTATAATATGTGATATAATATGTAATATCAGACTGACGTGATTGGTTTACAATCATATATAAGAGTAAGGCAAACTAAATAGATTATACCATAAAATACCTTTCGATTGAACTACAGAAAAACACGATAAAATCCTTACTATGCCCGGATTGGTTCGCACTATATATTTCTATAATTAATATACAAGAATATATCTATTCCCATATTGTCATCAAATATGGTTTTGAATACAAAAATGAAAGGCTAAGATCTTTCATTTTACGAAATCAATACCATATCTGCGTGTGACATTTTGAGCACCGCCATGCCCGTATATTTGTGGAGACCTGACACCTGTAACAACTATCATTGTGCGGACTGTGTGTTCCAGTTCAGGATCAACCTGTGCACCCCATATAAGTCTTGCATTAGGGTCAATGCGGTTATATACTTCCTGCACAACGCTCTCTGCTTCCGCAATTGTCATATCCGGTCCACCGACTACGTTTACAAGAGCCGATGTCGCACCAGAGATATCCACATCAAGAAGCGGGCTTCTTAATGCTTTTTGGACTGACTCGATAGCCTTGTCCTCACCATCTGCCTCTCCAAGTCCGATCATAGCAACACCGCCGTTTTGCATGACTGTCCTGACATCTGCAAAGTCAAGATTAACAAGACCAGGCTTTGTGATAAGTTCAGTAATACCTTTAACAGCCCTCATCAGCACCTCATCGGATACCTTGAATGCTGCCTGCAATGGCAATCTCGGAACAATCTCAAGCAACTTGTCGTTTGGAACCACAATAACCGTATCTGCTACATCCCGCAGCCTCTCAAGACCTGCTTCGGCATTGGTACGCCTGACCTGTCCTTCAACTCCGAATGGTAATGTCACAACTGCAATTGTCAATGCACCTGCATCCCTTGCAGCCTCTGCAACGATTGGAGCAGAGCCGGTTCCGGTTCCACCACCAAGTCCCGTAGTAATAAACACCATATCGGAATCTGCAACAACTGCATTGATCTCATCTACGCTCTCAAGCGCAGCATCTTCCCCTATCTGTGGAAGACTCCCCGCACCAAGTCCTCTTGTTTTTTTCCGGCCAATTAGTATCTTCTGATCAGCTTCGACATGCAAAAGATGCTGGGCATCGGTATTCATTGCAATAAGTTCTGCACCCTGAATCCCTTCATCCCTCATGCGCTGGGTGCTGTTAGAACCGCCACCACCACATCCTATTACTTTGATATTTGTTTGCAGGTCACGCAGCATTGCTTCAAGTTCTGCATTGATATCCTCATACACCGGGGCATTCGAACGAATGTGTCCCTCCTGTACAGACCGCGCCAATGCCTCTTCTACGATGGATTTCATAATGTTTTCCTCCAAGAGTAAAAATCGTCAATATGTTATAAATCAATTGTATTTGTTAATGTGATATTTTTCCGGTTTGATTGGTATACCATTTCAGGTGTTATGGTTTTTCCGTTAACTGTGATCGTCTTCCCACCTGTCAGTTCCCCGAACATGGGTCCTGAAGGGACACCCAATTCACGAGCAAGTTCCGGGTTGAATTTGTTATCGATGATACACAGTATATTCTCATCCGGAATATATTTGATTTCATAACGTTCTTTTAGTATTTGAATGCATTCATTTGTGAGTTTCTGCGTAACAACCTTTGTGCAATTGTCATCTATGCTGAAAATCACATGTGCAACGGTTCCATTCGAGCGCTCAATATATGCAATGTTCTGACTGTCCAGAAAAGCCCTGATACGCTTCTTATCTACTGTTTCGGCTTCTTGCATTAATTCCCGATCAATCCAAAAAGCATTGACTTTAGGACATTTACATTCCCTGCATGACAGGTCAAGCACCTTGATTTCGCTTTTCATTCCATCCGTAAATTTTGCACGTCCACCCGGGCAAAACTCATTTGCCATTTGATGCACCTGTTTAAAAAATTCCAATGGAATTTCATCCATTTCCCTTATGTCTCCTTCCCGCAACACCTCATATCCAAGTTTTTCAACGATCCTGCCGATTCGATCCCTTTCTCTGGCAGGCATTGACTTGCGGTCAAAATATACAAAATCAGCACCTGAGTTCTCAAATGCCTGTTTGGTCAATTCTTTGTCAATATGCTGCAACTGGTAACTCGGAAAATTGTGCCCGAACGTAATATTGGTCTCAAACAAAAGTTTCGACTGGCGCGGTGCATAATGCCCCCCGCCAAAACCCATGGCAACAGGAACTTCCCCTTGGTCAAGGGACATAATTGCACTTGCAATAATCTCTCCGGGAACCGGGTCATTCCATTGTGTTTCATCACTTCCTATCTCGACATACACTGACGGGATATTAAGATGCGTAGGACCATGGTGAGTCGATTCCATCGATACGGTATAATCAGTTGTCTTTGCCAGCATATGCATTGTCTTAAGAAGTGAACGCAATGTATAAGGTGCCGCTTTTGCAAATTCCTGCGGTCGTCCCCCAAATTCAGCATATTTCACATTTCCAGTAAAATGTGCGGTCAGAAGTTTGCGTCCGTCATTGCTTTTGTGCTTTGATGCAAAAATTATCACTTTTGTTGGCAGACCGCAATTGATCAACTTTTCATCTATCCCATCCTGATAAATATGATATTTATCGATCTCAACGATCCTGAAATTTTCAAACTCATATACTGGCCACACATCAGGACAACCATCAAATGTGTACTTTACCTGCGTCCATTCCCACATGGATAGGAGATGGTTTTTAATATTCTGGCTTGCCTGATCAGGAATTGAGCATATGATTGTTATTTTTGGCTCATTTGCCTGCTGTAAATTTAAAATTGGTATGTCACTCATTAGCAAATCTCTTTGACATTTTATCTAATAATTTGTGTTTGATAATCCGTAATTGGTTATTGAAAGTTGACACGTATATTTGTTAACAGTTAAGGAATACCGATTATATAAACTCATCACCTTCATAGTATTAACGAGATCAGCAAACCCATTGTATATTTTTTCATTGTTTTCGATCCAAGTAAGCCTGAACCAAAGGGTTACATTATTATTCATTTATACTGGTATACAAACACAATACAAATACCCAAAATCAATCAATCATCCTTCCGCGCCGCCTGTCAATTTCATCCATCATGTCCAGCATCTTGCGTATCGCTGTCCGTATGGCATCCGACTGGTTGACGAACTTTTTATTATCCCCCACATGACTGTTCAGGTCATCCAGAAGTTCCTGTGGTATTTCTACACTTACTTTTGGCATTGATCGCTCCGATTTTTAACAAAAAAGCACGCTGTTTTTTTTATGAAAGTTCTCATACATCTCATGAAATTTGTTTGTTCGCATATACCCTTTTATAGCAATAGAAATAAAAAAATGTATCTTGCTGCCTACTATACTCCTATTATAGCTATACTATATCTATACAGGCAAATAGATAGGGAGGGATAACAAATAATTTGTTTGTGATCACGTTTCCATAACTTGACTTGATTCCCTGCATACCCTTGCATCTTTGAGTGCTGCATCACGCAGTTTTTTCCTAAGATCTGGCATTGCAGCAAGTGCACGGGTCCAATCCGGCATGAGCATTTCCGGTGAATCCTTTAGGTACTTCTTCCCTGCATCCATTATAACTTCTGAAAATGCATCAACGTACATCTCTTCCATGTGCCGGTTGTAATTCAACCCATTACAAAGGGCATCTGCATAATATTGCCGTATCAGGTCTTGTGCAAGGCGTTTATACTTAACACGGATGCTGTGTAAGAATTGCTTTGATATTGGAGTACTTGTAGTCTCTGCTATAATTCGAAGGAATGTTGTTAGTATATCACTTACCATCTTTAAAAGACCTTCATTTATATCAATGCCTACCTTATTGTGCTTGTGCTCATAATAGCCTAAGTCAATCTGGCATATCTTTTTTAATGCTGTGTTCCTGTATACTTCTGCTAAAAATCCTACTTCAAGTCCCCAATCACCAGGAATCCTTATGTTCAATGCAAGGTCACTTCGCATTGCAAATTCACCTGAAAGTGTATATTTAAATGCTTCAAGATACTGCAAAATATAAGATTCATAATTAATATTTACCTGAAGGGATTCAAGCAAAGGACGAACAAAAAGGCGAAATACACGACCGTGCATAAGTCCGTTGTTCACATCTATCCTTGCATAGTACCCTTTATTGAAGAAAAAATCAAGTTCAGGTTCAACTATGGGATACAACATTTTCGCTGGCAGTTCTTTTGAATATGTGGCAATATCAGCATCATGAAGCGCTATTACAAATGAATTCAGGCTTGCAACACCAATGGCGATCCAGACATCTTTTCCTTTTCCTTTAAATGATGTTATATCAAGTTCCTTTTCTTTCAACTCTTCAAGTATTGCCGTTATCCGGGGACCATTACACCAGATAATCAGGTGAGGCAGTTTCATATCCTTGAAAAAATACAAAACTTTTTTGTACTGGACAATATCGTCAGCTGCGAGGGCAATTACAACTTGCTTGATGTATCTGCATTCATTTAATTTGTCAACGATGTGTGAAAGTGGCTTGTTCTCTACTTCCTGGTACAGCATCGGAATAATGACAACAGGCGGACGTACCAGCGCTAGCTCACAAAGCCTCTCAGACATTTTATTATTATCTATGCAAAAATCATGAATTGTGGTTACACGTTCCTGAATAAAATCCATGTTACTCCGGGGATGTTTTTGTCAAAGGATCGAAGGTGCCTATAACACATATTGTATCGGATTCGTAAGAAGTAAATTGACTTCTACTTAATATTACTGCAATTATCCATCACATTACTAATTAACATATAAGTCATACATTATAAGAGTAACTTCAATCAAATAACCATACTGTTTCCTGCCCACCGGTTTAAAATTACGAATATACAATATACTTTTTATTATATCAAGTCATTAAACTGGCAAACAATAATTAAGAGGATTTGTAGTAATATGACCAACAAACATGGAAAAGTGTATCTTGTAGGTTCAGGTCCTGGTGATCCTGAACTTTTGACACTGAAAGCCCGCAGGCTTATTGATACTGCGGATGTCGTAATATATGACCAGCTGCCAGGCAAAGCAATTTTAGGTTCAATCCCGCATAATACTGAAAAGATCGATGCGGGTAAATTTGCAGGGGACCACAGGCTTTCACAATGGGAGACGAATGAACTGATCATTGACAAAGCAAAAAGTGGCAAGATGGTAGTCCGTTTAAAAGGTGGCGATCCGTATATGTTCGGACGCGGGGGTGAGGAAGCGGAAGTACTTGTAAAAGCCGGAATAGATTTTGAAGTGGTGCCAGGCATAACCTCTGCGATCGCCGCACCTGCCTATGCAGGTATTCCGGTGACGCATCGCGATCATGCCTCAATGGTCACGTTCATTACAGGTCATGAAGACCCTACAAAAGATGAGACTGCCCTTGATTGGGAAACACTTGCAAAGTTTGGTGGTACGATCGTTATCTTCATGGGTGTCAAGATGCTCGGACGCAATACCGGAGAACTCATGAAATACGGGAAGGACCCAAAAACACCTGTTGCGCTTATTGAGCGGGGAACACGCAAGGACCAGCGCGTGACAACCGGTACTCTTGAGACTATTACAGATATCGCAAAGGAACAGGGCATAAAAGCACCTGCGATCACGCTGATCGGGGATGTTGTCAAACTTCACGATATCCTTGGTGCACAGATCGTACAGTGACAACTGCACTTTTTTAAAATAATGACAAATAATAATAATAATAATAATAATAATAATAATAATAATAATAATAATAATAGGTGGGAGCCATATGCATGAACCAAAGACTAAATCGGTATCTATGTCGGAATCGAAACCCAGACCTAAACTTGCCATCATGCGCCCTGTGGGTTACATGGTTGAATCCGTAAAACTTGCGGAATCGCTTGGATTTGAGCCGATCGCAGTCCCGATGATAGAAATTGTGGACAATGTGGATAACGGGTTTGATGATTTTATAAAGCGCGTGATCGGCGGTAGATCTGATCATGTGATCTTTACCAGCGCAAATGGAATTGATTTTACGCTGCTAAAAGTCCTTGATGAGGACAAAGAGATATTTATTAACGCGCTTAAAAGAATAAACGTTATCGCAATCGGTCCAAACACCAAAAGAGCACTTCAAAATCTTGGTATTGGCGATCCGGGCATGCCAGAGGTCTACAGTTCTGCCGGGCTTATCAAGTACCTGTGCCCTGATGCCAGCGGAAAAACGATTGACATTGCACGAAGTACATACGGCGCACCAATTCTGGTATCAGGACTGGAAGAATGCGGTGCATCGGTATTCGAGACACAGGTGTACACCCTTGGAATGCCGGACGGGGATGAGCAGAGAGGACTGATTGAATTTGCGGTTTCGGGAGAGATCACGGCATTTGCATTTACAAGTTCCATGATGGTTCGTAATTTTTTTTCAAATGCGGATGCGATAGGCGCAGGTGAACAGATCGTGGATATATTGAATGATTCGATTGTTGCAGCGATCGGGATCCCAACGGCAGGTACATTGAATAGTTATGGGGTTAAAGTAGAGATCATACCTGATAGGTATACATTTGAAGACCTGGTTAACGAGGTGAAGGAATATATTTCAAATTGACTTTGACAGAAATGACATTTATCCGGTGATTGAAATTGAGTGACCTGATTATCGATGATAAAGCAATTAAACACATACAGCAACATTTAAAAGATGTGAATGCTAAAGCGATGCGTATATTCGTAGGCGGGGGCGGTTGTTGTTCTCGGCTTGAGATCACACCTGTTGAAAAAGCACTTGCAGGTGATACCACATACGAAAAAAGCGGTGTGACAATACATTTGGATAGGGCTCTGGTTGAAGGTACTTCATCCATTGAAATAGGATTTGATGAAAAACGGGGATTACTCCTAAATTTATTTTAGTTGGCTCAACTTAACTCAAATTTACCCGAATAATTTTCATATAACCCGGAGAATAATAATGATCGGAATTTCAAAACTTTACTGTGGAACTGTTGAACCGTCGGATGCCTTGAGGTATGAGCGCGATTCAGGCAAATTACCCTCTCATCTTTTGCAGTTCTCAAAGGACAAAAAACCTGTTGTGGTATGGAATATGGGCAGGCGCTGTAACCTCAGGTGCGTTCACTGTTATGCCCAGTCAAAAGACATAGAGTACGAGGATGAACTGACCACAGGACAGGGCAAGGAACTGATAGATGACCTGGCTGAATTCGGCTCACCGGTCATTCTCTTCTCAGGCGGGGAACCTACAATGCGCAAAGACCTTCCTGAACTTGCAGAGTATGCAAAGTCTAAGGGGATGCGCGCTGTGATCTCAACAAACGGTACATTGATCGATGAAAAAATGGCAAAGGTACTCAAGAAGATCGGTTTGTCATATGTAGGCATATCACTTGATGGAGTAAGGGAGACAAACGATAAGTTCAGGGGTATAAAGGGTGCGTTCGATGCAGCAATGAATGGTCTTCGCAACTGCATGAAGGAAGATATCAAAGTGGGACTGCGTTTTACTATCAACAAAAAAAACATGGATGATATTCCTGCTATATTCGACATAATAGAGGAGGAAGGAATTCCACGTGTTTGTTTCTACCATCTTGTGTATGCCGGACGTGGTACAAAACTTATAGAAGACGACCTGACCCACGAAGAGAGCCGTAAGGTCCTTGATCTTATCATGGACAGGACAAGGAAACTACATGACAAAGGCATGCCTGTAGAAGTTTTGACCGTGGACAACCACTGCGATGGACCATACGTCTACCTGCGCCTGCTGAAAGAGGACCCCGAGCGTGCCAGTGAAGTATACGACCTGCTTATGATGAACCAGGGTAATTCTACCGGTATTGGCATTGGTTGCGTTTCATGGGATGGTTCCGTACACGCGGACCAGTTCTGGAGACATTATTCATTTGGCAATGTCAAGGATAGAAAATTCAGTGAGATATGGACTGATACAAGCGATGAATTGATGAGTGGTCTTAAGAATCGCAAGCCCCTGATCAAGGAAAACGCAGACAGGTGTGCAAAATGTAAATGGTTTGACATCTGCAACGGCAATTTCCGTGTACGTGCAGAGGCGATTTACGATAATGTGTGGGCAGACGACCCTGCGTGCTATTTGACGGATGAAGAGATCGGGTACAATGACGAATAACTGTGAATTTAGATGACAGGGTGGGGTGGTTTTTGTTCCTACCCTGTAATTTTTCATTTGTATTTGATCTTAATAATTATACCCCACATCTCTGCTGCTATTGGGTGTGCCGTTGTGACTTATGAACCTGCGTCCGGAATTACAAGAATGATCACACGCGGACGGTCTCAAATCCAAACATGCATTTATCCTGCTTTTTGAAGTGGATACGGTTTTGGTTCAATTTTCCTCTTTTTTTATCTTCTCAATATCATCGTTCTTAATCGGTCTGCTGCATATTCTGATTTATCGGCTATATCTCCTATAGATTTCACAAGTTCGGTAAGATGATAAACACCTGCACCTCCAAGAATATCCTCATTTTTGAAAATTGTCTTAATTAGGCCGGTTTCGATTATATCTACTTCATGTTCCAGCTCTTCTACCTTCGGAACAATTGCAAGCGTCTGTTTTACCTCTCTTTTGCTAAACGATGTTTCAAGCAGTTCGCTCAGCTTATCGACCAGCGTTTCATACATTTCCACAGTAGCGGCGGTTTTAGACATAAGTTCTAATAACCCGTCACGAATTACATCGGGAAGTTCACATTGTCGCAGTATCAACCAGTACGCAACATCCTGCGCATCGTCAGGTATGGTGTCCTGTGGTTTTAAGAAATCCAGCAGGTCATTTGCGTTTACAGGCAGCATAATGGATGATTTCAACTGTGAACGTATTGCCTGTTTGATCACATCAGCTTCGTGCTCAATAACATCGATCTCGCGGCTTAACTCCTCCACGCGTGCCATATTACCATTACAGTATGCTTCAACTGATTCACTCAGTTTACGAACAGCATCCCCGCCTTTTTCTGCATGCATGTGCAGTGGCCTGAAAGGTGATTCAGCAAAAACATTGAGCACCGAACGGATATATTCTCTTCTTATCATATTCCAATCCCTATTAGTCCTGTGAACATCAGTGCAGATGTGATTGCTGCCACAGGGACAGTTATTATCCAGGACATAATTATCTTTCCAATAACACTTAAATCAACCGCCGCAAGACCACCTGCAAGACCTACACCGATAACCGAACCCACAAGGGTGTGTGTGGTTGATATCGGAAGCGAACTGTAACTATGTAAAACAACGACCGATGCAGTTGCAAACTCCGCAGAAAACCCCCTGGTCGGGGTAAGTTCTGTGATCTTTGTACCAATCGTTTCTATCACACGGTATCCCCATGTAGCAAGCCCGATAACCATTCCGAATCCACCAACAGCCAATATCCATAATGGTACTGTACCATCGGTTAAACCAAGTGTGCTCATAGCTGCCGAGAGTGGACCTATGGCATTTGCCACATCATTAGAACCATGTGCAAATGCGATGAAGCAGGCAGTCAGGATCTGTAGTGTTACGAACTTTTTCTCGATATCGTATGGGTTATCCGCCTGCTGCAACAGGAAATACCTGATCAGCGAGAATATAAAATATGCAATAATTGCCCCAAGTATGGGCGAGACCAGCCAGCTGCCAACAATTTTGGCAAGTACTAACCAATTGATATCTTCAAATCCAATCACACCATTGTACGCTACCATCAGGCCAAAACCTAATACTGCACCGACGATTGAATGTGTGGTGGATACCGGTAAATTATAAAAAGTTGCAAAAGTGATCCAGAATCCTGCCGCAAGTATTGCTGCAAGCATTCCTATTACAACAAGGTGTGGATCAATGAGCATTATTGAATCGATCGGTACAATACCTTTTGCTATTGTAGATGTTACTCTTTCACCAAAAAACACCGCTCCAACGAACTCGAAAACTCCTGCTATGATTATGACCTGTTTGATGGAAAGCGCTCCGCTGCCAACTGAAGTTCCCATTGCATTGGCAAGGTCGTTTGCGCCGATATTCCAGGCCATATATAACCCTGCAATGACAAGTGCTATTACCACCGGATCAAAAAAACCCATTGTTGTATATCTCCTTTATATTTAATTTCAAATCGGAGATAAGGTCAATGTGTGATAAAGGTTTATTTATTATTCTGGCAAATGATAATCTGGCATAAACCTACAATTATAATTATAATTATAATCATTCCTGTAGATATCCGCTGTCGAACTTACAGATCATGTGGTTGTTCTGGTATTTTTTAAGCCGAGACAAGCCGCCACAGTTGGCTTATCCGTACATCAATAAAATACTTACAATTTCATATGTTGTATTTTAACATTTAATGGCAAATTGAATCGTCTCATAGATAGCAAATGCTACTTTCGTGGAACACATAACTTTCAAATTATACATTAGTTTAACACGACCGATATACACCTACCGCTAATCCAGTTTTCCGAAATACCCTTCAAACCGATTTTTCATTTTATCCCATGTGGGCAGGTTAGTCTGGCACCCGATGGACTCGACCGCAAAAGATGCAACAGTACTCCCTATCTGACCGCACGTTCCAAGCGGATATTCTCTTATGTATGCAAGCAGGAAACCTGCACGATATGCATCTCCCGCACCTGTGGGATCAAGAGCGATTACAGGCACAACCGGAATCAGGTGTTCTTCATTGCCTGTGAATATCCTGCTACCTTCGGAATCATAGGTTACAACGATAATGTCAATCATCTCTTGTAGTTGTTCAAACGACATACCTGTCATTTCAGATACTCTTTTGATCTCATACCGGTTAGTGAACAGGATACTGGTATTTTCAAGTATGCTGGTAAGATGTGTTGTCGAGTAAGTCACAAGGTCCTGCCCCGGATCAAATGACACAAACTTTGCCGTCTTTGCAATTTTTGAATTGAACACAGGATCCGCTGTTGCGAGATGGACAAAATCTACCAATGGCGGCTCAAGTTCCTTAAGTTTTGCAGATGCGCCCCAGTAAAAATAGGAGCACTGGTTATGCTCCCTATCAGTGAAGACAAATGCTTTTGCAATTTTCTCATCATTGAACCGATACAGGAGAGAGAGGTCAACACCAGCAGATTCCAGGTGGTTTTCGTATCCCGAACTTATAAAATCGGCTCCAACAGTAGATATGAGTTGGCATTTTCCGCCAAGTATAGCAATAGTAGCAGCAATATTGGCAGCCCCGCCGCCATGTAACTCTTTGTGATCAATGATGGGAGATGATTCATTAAGTCCGGCTATGTTCTTAACATCAAAAAGACTGTCAATAGCGGTGTGTCCTACAACAGATATTATTTTTTGTGTTTCCTGCTTCATATTTATTCCCACAACATTGTATATATTATTATTATTATTATTATTATTATTATTATTATTATTATTATTATTATTATTATTATTATTATTATTATTATTATTAATTATTTTTGTATGTTTACTTATACCTGTATATGTATATGTATGTGTATATGTTTGTGTTTGTATATATTTAAAATCATTGCGAAAAATTCAAATCTGTATAGTCCCGAATGTTTTGGCTTTATGTACTCATCATGCCCACATGTAAAAACGAAATGAAGTTGTAAAATTATCAGAAATGGATGTCAAATACATAATTCAGGGACACGATCTAAAATCGTTGATTCGGGTTATAGTTGATTATGTCATCTGCGGCGGGAGATTATGCTCAGTTTTCATTATTATAGGTCAATTTATGCAATGGAAACCTGTTTCGGGACAGCTTGCATTAAGCATTTACAGTAATGTATAAACTATGCTTGTGCTACTTCAATTGCACCGTGTGGACAGTATTGCACACAGGCATTGCAATCCACACACAATGATCCATCGACAACAGGTTTGCTTGCTGAATGGTTGTATGTCATTGCATTTGTCGGACATACCCTTACACCAACACAGGCCGGGGCACTATCACATTTGTTATAATCAAGTGTTACAGGCATTTTATATCACCAACTTATACCTTTGTAATTAATTACATATAAACGTTTGTATGGTTTTGGCAGATACACACACGACCATTGATCCATATTGCTTTATTGCAATGATTTCAAACATTTTTCTTGTAAATATAGTCAGAACTAAAGAGACTTTATATTATCTTTTGATATTGTTTGGAAAATCAGGGGACACAGGGAAAAACAACACCTCTTTGTTATTTACACGCCTTGCGGGCTAGCAGACACTCACATACAATTGTTAAGTGTCATCGGGGCTAATTTCCTTTATCATGATTCATTCCATTCGGAACATATTAAAAAGTCTCGAACTAAACATACAAAACTATATCACTACTTAAACGCATCAAACACTACGAGAAGGAGTACTATATATGCGAATCGGAGTATACATCTGCCACTGCGGTTTAAACATCGCAAACGTCATAAATATCACTATCCTGCGTGAAAAAGTTGAAAAACTGGCAGACGTTTCAATAGTTACGGATATCCAGTTCATGTGTTCCGATTCCGGACAGGAATCAATTGTCAAAGACATAAAAGAACATGATATTGATCGTGTTGTTGTTGCTGCCTGTTCACCACGCCTGCATGAACAGACATTTAAAAAAGTGCTTGAAAAAGCAGGTTTAAACTCACATCTTCTTGAGATCGCTAACATTCGGGAACAGGATTCCTGGGTCCATATGGACAATCCCCGTATGGCTACACAAAAGGCGTTTGATCTTGTCAAAATGGGTGTTGCCAGGGCAAGGTTGCTTGAACCCCTGAAGAGCAAGACGATAAAGATAAACAAGGATGTTCTTGTGATAGGTGGCGGTGTTGCAGGTATTGAAGCAGCACTAAATCTTGCAGACAGTGGATTCCATGTTTACATGGTCGAAAAAGAATCCACAATAGGCGGAAAAATGGCTCTTCTAAATGAGGTATTCCCGACAAACGACTGCTCGATCTGTGTACTGGCACCCAAAATGACGGATGTGCAGAACCATTCGGATATTGACCTATTTACATTTTCCGAAATAACAAAGATCACGGGTTCTATTGGCAATTTTCAGGTAAATGGAATAAAAAAACCGCGATACGTTTCTGAAGATAAATGCAAAGGCTGTGTGGAAGAATGCTCACGGGTTTGTCCGGTCGAGATATCAAACCCATTCGATTTCGGTCTTGGTAAGGCAAAAGCAATCTACATGCCAATCCCACAGGCTGTGCCACAGGTTGTTTGTATTGACAGCGAATACTGTGTAGGGTGCGGACTTTGCAAACAGGCATGTCCTGCCGATGCAATCGATTATGACCAGAAGAATGAGCCGTTCTCGCTTACAGTCGGTGCGATCATTGTGGCAACAGGATACCAGTTATTTGATGCATCCCGCAAGGAAGAATATGGATACGGCATCTATCCTGACGTGGTTACGAATATGGAACTTGAACGCATGCTGAATGCCTCAGGTCCCACGCGCGGAAAGGTCGTGGTTCCATCCAGTGGTGAAGTGCCCGGGCGTGTCGCATTTATCCAGTGCGTCGGGTCGAGGGATGCGACTGTCGATAACACTTACTGTTCGCGTGTGTGCTGCATGTCTGCAATAAAAAATGCCATAATGCTCAAAGAGCGATATCCGGATATTGAAATTGTGATACATTACATTGATATCCGCGCGTCAGGTGAAATGTATGAGGAATATTATGAGCGGACACAGTCAATGGGTGTAGATTTTATACGAGGTAAGGTTGCGCAAGTATCTGAAAACACGGATGGAAATCTCCTGCTTCGGTTTGAGGATACTCTTGAATCTAAGATACTTGAGGAAACATATGATCTTGTAGTGCTATCAACCGGTATGGAAGCGAACAGGCATGCTGACAATATTTCTAAAATGCTTAACCTTTCCCGCCGACCTGACCGGTTCTTTTCGAGTGCACATCCGAAAATGCGTCCTGTTGATGCACATATAAACGGCATATTTATTGCAGGGTGTGCATCCGGTCCCAAAGAAATACAGGTATCGATCGCGCAGGGCGGTGCGGCTGCAGCTAGGGTTGTCAGGCTTTTGAACAAAGGTGAACTTAAGACCGATCCGTTAAGTGCACATGTGGATCCTGCTAAATGTATCGGATGCAAACTATGTGTGGATGTATGTAAGTTCAGTAAGATACAGATAGTTGCCAAAAAGGCTGTTGTGGATGAGATATCATGCAAGGGGTGCGGTGTTTGCAGTGCAGCCTGCCCGACAGATGCAATCTGTATGCGAAGTTATACGGATAAACAGATACTTGCACAGGTAGAGGCAGCTCTGGAGATAAAGGATGAATTTCCGCTTATCATCGCTTTCCTGTGCAATTGGTGCAGTTATGCATGCGCTGATCTTGCCGGTACATCCCGTATCCAATATCCGACAAATATCCGGATAATAAGAACAATGTGTAGCGGACGGGTTGATCCGAGTTTTGTGCTTTCAGCACTTGAAGCTGGTGCGGACGGTGTGCTGGTTGCAGGATGTCGGCTAGGTGAATGCCACTACCTGCATGGGAATTATAATGCCAGGCACAGGATGAATGCTCTATTTGGGGTGCTGGAAGATATCGGGATCAGTCCGGAGCGACTCAAGGTTGAATGGATATCGGCAGCAGAAGGCGAGAGATTTGCAAAAAGCGTTGAATGTTTCGTTGATGTCCTGAAAAAATTGGGTCCGATCGGGTCTGAGATCTCGGAGGATTCCGAATGACCGGGGACATATCAACAAATAGCAGCGAGGGAACAATTTCCATTACAACGGATATGGATGTCCGGGGATCGATTTTCATCTACAGCCAGATCACCGAAAAATCAAAAAAGATACTGGATTATGATTACAAACGTTGTAACGGATGTGGTATTTGTGTTGGATTATGCCCGACAAAAGCACTTGAACTTGGTCCGATGCATGAGATCGCAACAGGTATGGATGCGCCACCGGTCATGATGGATCTTGAAAAGTGTACATTTTGTGGAATGTGTGCGAATTTCTGTCCGGTTCATGCATTTAATATGAAATTTGAAGGAGAACCTCCTGATAAGGATAATTATCCGGTATATGATTCATACGTGAGATTCAACGATAAATGCTTGCCCTGTGTGTTGTGCGAGGCAGCATGTCCCGAAGATGCGATCGAGGTTATTTTTACATTCAGGAAAAAAGAGGAGATTGCTCCTTTTAAGAAGGATGCACAGGGTGAGATCCAGATCGATCTTGATAAATGCAATTTCTGCGGTGTGTGTGCAAAGTTCTGTGATGCTTTCATCATGCTTGAACGTGTGCCAACACCGACCGATCTTACACCATTTGACCAGATCCTGGTTGATGTGGATAAGTGTGATTATTGTGTCCTGTGCCAGGACCTGTGTCCTGAAGATGCGATTCACGTAAAAGGTGAAAGACCTTGCGAAGCGCCAGTGATCGAGGGCAGCATAAATGTTGACAATGAAAAGTGTACCAGATGTACATGGTGTAAAACTGTTTGTCCTTATGATGCGGTTGATGTTAAAAAACCGTTTGAAGGTGAGATAATACTTGTTGAAAATAATATCAACAAGTGCGATCCACAGGGTTGTCATGGTTGTTTTAATGTGTGCCCGTCACACTTGTGGTATGTTCCGGCAGACGCAGGCAAAAAGATCGCAATTGAGGGAGACTATTGTATCTATTGTGGTGCATGTGTTAATGCATGTCATGTTGATGTTATGCGTGTGTCACGTAAGAAAGTGAATCATACGAATATACCTGATTCACCATGGGCTTCGCAGTGGCGGGATGCAGTCGGATACATGGTAACATCAAAACGGAACAATCCTGACCTGACCAGAACACTTGAAGTTAAGAAAATGGCACCAAGGGAATATGTTGAAGTTGAGGTGCCTGAAGTTGACGGGGCACTCTTAAATGCTGCAAGAAAACGTATTGAAAAAGCAAAGCCTGTTCTTAAGAATGTAAAAATAAGACGTATCTGGGAATGCAAATCACCGGATGAAGTTCGGGATGCGATCAGCAAAAACATATTGAAAGGTCGGCGGCAGTGATTACAATGACAATAACAATAACAATAATAATTCTGTTGTTGTTGGATGTGCCGCCACAACGTTTGATTTAATTATTATACCCCGCAGCTCTGCTGCGGTTGGGATAAATCAATGCAACCTCTGTAGCCTTAGACATTA
>JBQVMC010000002.1:0-35454 GCA_052361145.1 Methanosarcinaceae archaeon | reverse complement strand
GTAGGATTACCCCAAATGGAGGGGGCAGCACGAGGCAATTTATTATGTAACTTCTTGTCGCGGGGGCTTACCAAGTTCTACACCACAAATATTGTGAATACTTTAGAAGCCATCTATAAGCCGAGAATCAAAAGTCCATTCCCTATAACGTGAATCAAGCCATTATAGTCTGATTCTTTACCTTTTGGTTCAAGCGTGGCAGTCATATTTCGCTTGTCATAGATTACGACTCTTACGATGATTCAACATATGTTTCTTCATGGTATTCTTATCTTAGCAGATTATCCGAATATGACTTTCAGACTTTTCCACATTGTCTTATGGGCTTCACACCTCCTCATTACTGGGGACGCATGCCATAATAAGATCATTCCGAATGGAAGGAATGGCATTGCTGCAATTCTTAGTGTAGCTTCTTGTCGCACTAACTCTTTTTTTAGATGCTCACACTCAGAAATTAGGTCGGAGCCAAGATAATTTACCTTGAACCTTTGCTTTAAAATTTCATCAACGAAATCATAACCTGCTTCCTTTGCCATCAGAAGTTCGTTATACACTTCAAAAGTAATTGCGAGGTCAACCTCTAAAAACAGTTCAACCAACAAATTGGCTCTGCCAATCTTGCCAAACATACTCAGGATATCCTTATCGAATATCATGTTCAGAGGTGTTTTTGAAGTTTCCCATCCATTTCCGCAGCCGATCTCACCTCTATCTCCCTTATGATCCCACGTTTGCCTAATATCTCTTTAAATTCGATAGTAGTCATACCTGCTATCTCGGATGCTTTACTCATGGATACCTCTCCTTCTTTATAAAGTTCTATAGCTGCATTGACCTTAAGTTTAGAATTATCCCGAAACAGGCTTCTTATGGCATCTTTTATTACTTCCAATTCAATGGAGTAATATCCTCCATTCACCAATGCCGTCACTTTTCTATCCACACTAACTGAGATCATATCCATTTTAAAGACCTCTTATCTATCAGTACTTCCGAATAGCCCTACTTCCGATTACAATATAGTCCTACTTAATACCCATCCGACAAATACCAGCAAAAATACATTCGGCATCCCGCCAGATATTGAACCCTTTGCAAGTTTACCAGACACCAGTCCCATAAATACACCAAGGAGCATTGTGCTTCTAAACATAAGCATTCCGTAAAATTCCTCATCAACAGGAAAACCGCTTTCTCCCATCATGGGAAGAATATTATTGTGCAAAAAATAGTTCATAGCTATAAATATAATATATATAACAAAAAATGTTAATTGATATATAAACAGTTTGCTGTTAATTCCGGACTTCATTTCCCTGTCATTGACAAGATATGCCGTAAGTATTGCGAACACCTCTTCAATTCGTCCTCCTGTTTTTACAGAACCTGATATTACAGAAATGGTGCGTTTGATCTTCCTGGATTTAGTATTATGTGCCATAACCTCAAGTGCCTGATCCAGAGGCACCCCAAGCTTAAGATTTGATGACAGAAGTTTCACATCATCTCCCAATGCACCATAGTCATTGTCCTCAAGCATAACAATCGCCTTTAAAGGTTCCATGCCGGTTTTTATATTAAGTGTCAGATCGCGCACAAAGACAGGGTAATTCTTCTCCTTACTGGAAAGCCGGCGGTAATCTAAAAACACCTTTAAAGAAAGCGGCAGCAAAAACAGAAGGAACATGGAAAATATATAATCATCTCCTGACACCTTTCCTGACACCAAAAGATACATGAGGCAAAAAGCACTGCACAGGCATAAAGCAGTAACCGGGATCATTTTTTTCATATTTTCATATCCTCTGGTATAATGATGTCTAATAAGATCAGTGATATAACCGAAACAATAGGTATTATTAAATATATCACAGCTTCCACCGTGGCTTTGTTTATAATCTGTATAGGTTCGGTTCCAAATGCTCCTGCAAAGAAATTTGTTATCACTTCAACCACAGGAAAAGTTATCAAAAAAAGAATCGGGACAAAAACTGCAAGGATTATATATATCTCAGCAAACAGGCTCAGGTTATCAACAACACGATCAAGTTTACGGTAATACTGGCGGATTTGCATTTCAGCAGTATTTCGTAGCACAGTACTCAAATCACTTCCGGCTGCAAGCATGGCTATAATATTATTAAAAGTATTGGCAAGATCCTTAGAAGGTGTTCTTGCTGCTGCTCGCAGTAAGGCAGTGCTAAGGTCAGCTCCAAAAAAATCAATATCCCTGTATATATCATCAAACTCCTTCCGTATTTCTCCAAAAGATGATTCTCTGGAAATAGATTGAAAAACTTTTGGTGTACTCACACCAACAGCAACCATTGTGGATATATAATTCAGGGCATGAGGAAGGTCCTTTTCAATTTCAGAAGCACGGTTTGAAACTTTCCAGAACGGGTAGGCAACAAACAACATGACATATAACGGTATTATAAAAAACAGCAACATCCTGCTGAACGTAAAATATAGCAACAGAATTACTAATACAACCGGTATACCAATTAGTATCCCAATGGATACATATTGTCCTGCAGTCATCCCCATTCTTGCCTGCTCTAGTGGCTTTTCCAGAAAAATATTTTTCCGGTCAATAGGTTTACCGATCGATCTGTAAATTATATTATTCATAACCCGTGTTTTCTATAATAGTTGGGGATAATTTCTGACATATCATTAATATTGTTTTCCGCCATCCGCACAAGCATCTCTGTTTTTTGTTTCATTTCCTTTTCAATTTCATGTTTATCCACTCCTGTTTTTGCAGATATTCGCCCGAGCTGCTCGCTTTCCCATTTAATCATATCGCGTTCAACGGATTCAAAACCTGTTTGCGGATTCCATTTGAAAACAGTCTTAAGTTCAATTTTATCGTTGTTCATTATTATTTCAGTTATACTCTTAGTGCGGCGCTGGATAGATCCGTCCTTATATTTGACAGTGATCTGATGGCAGAGACATCCAATACTAGAAATAAGGGAATGGGAAATATTCATTGGAGGAGAAGTGAGTCTGTCCACCACGCCTTCGGCACTAGAAGCGTGCATGGTTGAAAAACCCAGCTGGCCTGTAGAAATTGCCTGGAACAGTGCATTTGCCTCTTCACCCCGTATCTCACCAACAATAATATAATCCGGTCTCTGCCTGAAAGATGCCTTGAGCAATTCAAACATGGTTATTTCAGTCCCTTCGCCGTTGAAAGAAGAGCGTGTTATTGACTGGATCCAGTTTTCATGAGGTAAACGTACCTCAGGTGTATCTTCTATGCTCACAATCTTCATTTCAGGGGGTATAAAAAGGGAAAAAGCATTCAATAGCGTTGTTTTACCTGAGCCTGTTTCACCAAAAACCATTATTGAGGACTTATGCTCGATCAGTGTCCATAGATAAGCCAGCATCCGGGGAGATATGGTTCCATGCTGTATAAGATCCACAGGGCTTATAACGATTTTTTTAAATTTTCTTATTGTGAAGGTAGAGCCTTTTGGGGTTACTTCCTTGCCGTAGGTTATGTTAACACGATTACCATCAGGTAGCCCTGCATCCAGTATTGGTTTGGCTAATGATACGGATTTGCCACAGCGCAAAGCAAGTTTAGAAACAAAATTGTCAAGTGCTATTTCTTCCTCAAAATACAGGTTTGTTTTTATCGAACCGAGATACCTGTGTAGCACATAGATAGGAATTCCTATCCCATTACAGCTTATGTCCTCTACATTTACATCTCTGGTGAGGGGATCAACGAGTCCGTATCCTGTGAAATCACGTAGTAGATAATAGATTATTCGTTTCTTTGAAAATGCCGGAACATCGGTTGTAAATTTATCTATCATTTTGAATATTTCACATTCTATATCACCATTATTTGAAACAAGGACTGTTCCAAGCATCCGTTTTTTCAGGCTCTGGACAATCTCCTGCTCAGCATCTGTCAGTTTGGGTTCCACAACACAGTATACCGGATCAGGATGCCTGTTGATACTGGCATAACAGTACTGGTCAAGCCTGTATTCGATCTTTTCATTTCCATCAAAGTTCTCTTCGGTGCATCCCGGAATATGAGAGATTTCTTTCAGCCAGGAATCTTCCGGTAAATCTTCGTTTTGCTCCTGTTTCCTGAACAATTTTTTGAGGGACTGGTTTATTCTTAATACATTTATACCGGGTAAATAACTTATCTTCTCCATTCTTCATCCCATACACTGATTTTTTTGATCTCGAAATCCACTCTTTTTATATTTGAATAGTATCTGGAACGGTTGTACTGGTGATAATTAATATGCACTGTAAAATTTCCTGTATGGCTACTGTTCTCCTGGTAACTGCTAAACCTGATCCTGTGATAACCAGGCTGCGGGACAAGATCACAATCTATTTCAGACATGTCAATGCGCAGGACACCCCCGTTTTGTAGCGACGTTTCGGTGGCGTAGCTAATGGAAGGGCAGGGAATATCCTCAGCCTGCTTATAATTAAAAGTACAACTATTGAGATTGATTGTCCTGTATATTGAATTATTTAAGTGTTTGATCTGCACATCAATTTTCTGTTTTTCCTCGATCAGGTATCCATGATATAGCCTATACTCCATTGTACCCTGAGTATCTGTTCTGATGGATTTATCCAGTGAAGATAGCACATCCTTTGCTTTTTGCATATCTGCAACTGCTACTGCCCTACCAAGTATGGGAACAGCGAAGGAAATAGCAGATAAAATCACTCCAGTTAATATGATCATGAGAAGCATAGTGGATATGAGATTGCTAGTGGCCTTTTCATTTGATGCTAAACTGTATGGTCCGATATGCATCAACTCCCTGGTCATTTGTGATATAGAGATCTAAAGCAGTATCCATAGGCAGTTCTAAGCGATTTACTAGAAGGTATATATATCCGGCGCCGTGTTCACCTTTTGGGATATTGCTGATCTCATAGCTGGGATTGTGAAGTGGTACCAGGTCTATGAGGTTTACGGTGTCGATGGTATCGCTCAAATAAGTTGATGCAAAATAAGTATACCCTTTGTCAGTGATGAATTTCATGGAAGTATCGGTTTTGGTTTCTGATATGAAGTAAACCAGATCACCGTTTAAACGGGGACAATGATCACCACCTTTTTCTTCCCGATCCATAAGTTTCCTGTCATAGTTAGTTTGTGTACTACGTTTAAAATGAAGAGCAGCCCAGTCAATACTCCCATTTCCAAAGGACACGGCCCGTATTTTTACATTGGTCAAATTAAATAAAGCTTTATTTATTACAACCACTTCTATTTCCTGAATAAAGCGCTCATCCAGATTGGCATTTACAGTGATTTTGCCGTCTAGGTTAGAATCGGTATTGTAATATATGTATTCAGGATAACATACAACCTCTATCTCGGATATGAATGAATTCAACCTCGTTTCTGCAATCTCGGAACCCGTGTTCTGTACATCTTCCTGCAGGTCATAAATCCATGTATAGTAGGCTGCAGATGCGGACACTGCCACAAGCACCAGCATCAACAGGGCTATTACTTCAGAAATCGCAAAATCGTTACGGATATTTTTCATGTTATTACCTAATCTATTATCATTTAATGACTTATTATTATCTTCTGGAATGGTTTGAAAAACTGTAGTGGCATACAGAGAAAAAGAAGCAGCCTCTGCGTTGAATCTTTTTTATTTATCAAGATCAATTTATTAACAATACATTAAAAAGTTTCACCATTTATCATTCCGATTGCTTCGAAAAATCACCTAATCTATTATATAACTTGTGATTATAACAGGGGAGTTTGTCTATGGCGTCATTATAGTGTCTGAAAATATCATCCATTTTTGCCATATAATCCCATATCAAATTTCATAAATTCGCAATCATACGATTTATTTTCAGCACATAGTTATCAATAAAATCCAAAATCGGTAGTGATATATCCTAGTGTAATATCTGCAAGTTTGGGTGCATATTCAAGTTAACCAGAAGATATTAAAAAGTCTCTATGAAGTAATGGAAACCGTACCAATAAGGTCTGGAATCTTTAAAGTCCTGCCAGTGCCACCACATCATTTAAGGCTTAAGACTACTGCTGTTTAGGTTGTTTGATAATCAGGTGAATAGAATGAAAGCCAGAACAAAGATATGGTTAACTGAAAACGGGAAGTCGTTGATAGGAGAAGGCAAAGCTGCCCTCTTAAAATCAATTAATGAAGAGAAGTCCCTAAACAAGGCATGTAAGAAAATAAATATACCATATAAACGTGCCTGGCTAATGCTAAAGAAAATAGAAGAAAGTGCCGGCCGACCAGTAGTCATAAGTGTACGCGGCGGCAATAAACAAGGGACTTTTTTAACAGATTATGCAAAAGAGATGCTTGCTGAATACGATGCCCGGAAAAAAATCACCCATGAAACAATAGACGATAAAACATTCTGGGAAGGAGTGGGACTTGCGATTACTGCAAGAAACCAGATCGCTGGAAAGGTCGTAGATGTCGAACTGGGAGATATCATATCCAAGGTGAAGATCTCCACTGAGCCAACTGTGGTCACTTCGGTTATAACCTCTGAAGCCGTAAAGAAACTTAATATCAAAAAAGATGATCAGGTGCTTGCGATCATAAAGTCCACAGAAGTGATGATTGCGAAAAATTGAACATAATATTCAAGCTGTCCCAAAACAGATTTTCAGGTATTGCACAACTTTATGCCTGATAATTTGATTTTAGCCAAACATTACGACAGCACACCCAACCACAGCAGAGCTGTTGGACATAATAATTAAGATCAAATCAATCCTCTAAAAACCAGCCTCGAAACAATTGCAGACAACGTAAACACAATCATCGAAACCGGCAGCATCTGTCCAATATCATACATCAACTGTGTTTTATCACCTCCATATTCAATAGTACCCGAAAAACGCGTGAGAATTGCCGTAATCAGCATGAGATATATTCCGATCGCGAGCATGAACATGTCAGGTGAGATTGACTGGTTCAGGTTCTCAGGACCGATCTGTGCAGGTCCCGGGATTATGTTTGGGGGCAGGCGCGAGATACCATGTGCCACATTCTGCAAAATCTTCTGGATAACTTCAGAAAGTGCGATGGTCACACCACCAATAAGCGGTGCAAAGATCGCTGCAGTCGAACGCATTGTAGAGGTCATATCATACAAAGAGCGCTTGATGTTCAGTTCAACCTCCTGCAGTTCCTTTAAGTGGTCAGCCAATTTGATGATCGCAACACCTGCAGCATCATGACTCTTGTGAACGCTTTCTGCAAAAAGCAGCATTGTTGATTGGATACGATCTGAATAAATATTTTTGAACGCACCGAACTCCTCATCAAATATCGCAGATATAATCGTTGCCCGCATGCTAATAAGATTGGTAGATATCCTCTCAAATGCATCTCCGATGATCGAACCTTTCATTGTCATTGCAGTATGTGCAAAAGCCTCTTCTGCGGATCTTCCCTCTGAAATACGCCTGCCAAGTATGAAAAGTGCATCTGCGAACTCATGCTCCATCTTCCTGAGGTTGTCACGGATCTTTTTGTACGGAGTGTATGCCGTATTGAGATATATCGCAATAGCAACAACTATCCCCAGCAGGACCAGAAGCGCAGGAGGTATAATACCTTCAAGCGTACCTGTCGAGATAATATCGTGCGGATTTCCAAAATACACCAATAAATATCCGGAAATTGAAATGGTAACCCCGACAACCAGAGCTACAATCAGGGCCAAACGTCTTTTCATCTTAATATTGGCAAGTTCGGGATGGGTATCAGGAATAGGCTGCGGAGTAAATGTCGCCGGGCGCTGCGTTAGAATATATTCCGCAAACACAAATGTCAATAACGGCAAGACAATGTCATACACAATAACAAGCGTCAGTATGTTGAACCGTAGTCCCACAACAGCCATCGCAGGAAGAAGCGCTACAAGTGCGAGTGGAATGAGGATGAAAATCGAATATAAAATATAGGTAGGGATCTTAAGTTTTGCAGCGAACCCATCCATAAGCCTCTTCGTACCATCGAGAACGATGTCAAGCGCGCGGTTAAGTGTGATAATGCGCTGCGCATCATCAGGTTCGCTCGTAGAACTCTTAATAAGGTGCAATGACCTTTTGAAATATTCACTATCCTTACCCCACAGGTTAGCAAAATCCACAACAGCGTCGTCCATGCTACTATAAACCCTTATCTGGAGATTCCACATCATCTTCTTTAAATCCCTTGCAAGCGGACGGGTTGAGTTCTTAGCAGCAAAAAGTACCGCATGCTCCATATTCGGAACAAGTTTCATTGACATTACAATGTAGCTCAAAACCTCGGGGATATCACCAAGGGACTGTACCCTCATCATTTTTGCATGGATCTTCACATACTCGCTCAGGTACATAAGCACGATAACCGGTACCGCCACTGTGAAAACAGCAAGCATGACCAACACATTAGATTCAAATGTTGTGACCTGAAAAAGGATAATATCCAAAATCAATGTCGTAAACAGTGCAACCAGCGCACCAACATACGAAAACAGGGCCGTTTCGAACGGTTCAACATCAAATCCTGTGAAAATTATCGCATCTTTGTACTCCTGACTCACTGCCTGCTCTGATTTTTTGGAGAATGAATCAATATCCCCGACAAGCCACTTAAACCGTACAATGTTACGTGATGTAAACTTGCACGCCCTCAAGTACCAGTTCAGATCATTCTCCAATTTAGCTCACTCCATCTATTCGGATGTGACCATATACTCTGACGAAAAATCATCAAACCACTCAAACCATTGATTGTAAACATTCTGGTAGTCCAGCCCGTCCGGGTTGGTTTTCTCATTATCCATAAATAGCCAGAACATATTGTTTGCCATGCTTACAACATCGGCTTCCACAAGTGCCGGATTGATTATTCCGGACGCAGCCATTTTTTCCTTTATTTTTGCCCGCATCCTGATGTTACGCGAGGCATCACCAATTGAGATACCAAATTTTCTGGCGACCTTGCCTATTAATTCTGACTGCCCCCTGTCTAAAATATCAGTGGACACAAGTGAATCAATGGATGCATCGAATACAAGAATATCAGAGAACACTTCACTGTAATCTGCGCCGTCATCCCATGTACTGTTGACCTCCGATATCTGGATCACTCTTTTCGTTTTTGTCATGCTCCCACCCGGTCTGGTATTGGCGCATACGACAATGGCATCCGTACTCTTAAACGATGCCGAAGGCACGCCCAGTGTGTAAATGATCCTCTCATAGACCGCTTTTGTTGAAGCGCCATGTATCGTGCCGATAACCGAATTTCCGGCAGTTCCGATCTGCATCGCCTCGTATAGCACTGCAACTTCGGGTCCGCGCACCTCACCTATCACAAGAGACGAATTCCCAAGCCGAAGTGCTGCACGCAGGGCGACGTCAGGTGCTATCTCGACACTTGATTTGATTATAGCAGATTGTGTGTTCATGCCCTGTACCTTCCAGCCAAGTTGCTGCAGGTCACTGATCGGTATCTCGCGCGTGTCCTCTATTGTCAGTATCCTGCACTTCTGCGGTATCTCAAGCAGCATGGCACAGAGCAGTGATGTTTTGCCTGCACCAACATCACCTGCAACAAGTACAGAAGATTGGCCATCCATTAAAAAACTCAAAAGACCTGCTGCTAGTGGGGATATAGAACCCGTATTTACAAGTTTTGGGAGCGTCCAAGGGGTGTTTGCGTGTTTACGAAATGCATATGCCAGCCCGTTGGCACTGAGTGGGTCCCCTATTACCGAAACCCGTACCCCAAATTCCTTCAATTCCATTTCAAGTACAGGCGTTGCCTCTCCAAAAGGGCGACCGCTGATGGCACGGAACCTTGAGACCATGGAATCGAGATCGTCCTGTGAAAGAAATATATTGGTGGCACATTCATCACCATCCATCACCACATGCACAGGATTCAGGTCGGCAGGAGCGTTGATGTATACATCGGTTATTCGCTCATCAGATAGCAGGTCTTCAAGTATTCCCAACCCTGTGGTATATTTTGCCAACAGGTCGGAATATGTATTTATCTGTAATGGGGTCAGTGTAATATTATGCAACTTTGTGTCATCCACAAGCATTTGTTTTCCCATGCGTCTGAAATATTCCCTTGAATTTGAAGGGTCTGCGAAGTTGAGGTCATGAGGACGATGCCGTATCATTTTTTTGCGCACTCTTTCTATCAGTTTTAGTTCATCAGGTTTTAGGTTATATTCAAGAGGTGTTATGAGATACAGTTTTTCCGGCCTGTCGGTAAGTTCATATATCGACACCTCTAGAGTACGTCCATCATTGTGCCTGACATCGTAACATTCAAAGAATGTCGTGTTTTCTGGTGGTTCGGTATAAATTCGTGATGTGGAAAATGCAGGCCTTACATGGGATTTTACATGTTTGTCATAATCAAATGAGATTGTATCAAGGTTTAAGCCAAGGTCAAGATTTAAATTCGTAATACTGCTTTTGAGTCCCGATGCCGTTTCCATCATTTCATTAATGATTGCAGCAAAATGATTGGTACAGTTGATACATCTGGAATGTTCCGCTTGACCGCTGGGCTTTAGTGCGGTTTGATCAAACGGCTGCACAAGAGAATGGTATGCTTTGACCGGATCTTTTCGTGCGGTCTCAATAATGGAATCTATTAATTCTTTCCTTTTGTGCACACATTCCTGCCTTAGCGGTTGGGTGCAGTCACTTGCTATGACTTCAACACTGCTGTAAGAGTTCAGGTAGTCCTGAAAACGCGCAAATGAATAAAGCAATTTGAGGTCACTGCCTTCATAATCCCTCTCATACAGGTGGGACAATACAATCCTGTCTACGAGAGGTTCTGTCAAAAGAATGGAAAAAACGTTCATGCGGCATGTCTCATTGTTCAATGTCGAGTCGCTGTCGCAATCCTTGCAATTGATCAATATTGACTTTTGGTTTTTGGTGTGCTTTGCTTTATATTTGCATAACTTCTGTTCGTTGTCTTTTTGCTTAATCAATGAAAATGGGATTTTTATACTTCTCACCACGTTTTTTAACTAATCCGCATATATTATTAAGGGTAATATTAACGTCAACTACTAATACATATCGGTGATTGTTTCGAGACTTTTTATTATTTTCTGGTGGCGGAAACATCTTACATTAATTTCTACACACACTATTCCATTTCTATTGTTCAATAACTAATAATATTTATATTCTATATGACTTATATAAGAATGTATGGCTAAAGGTAATTAGTTCATCAATAAATCTTAGCAAAAGAAGTAAAAGATGTATCCACTTCAAATCATAGGGTAACTGGCACTATTCTGAAATCGAAGGCCTGCTTGGCCACTTGATTTTGAAATCCAGATATGCATTTTACCATCCTTTTTGAAGGGGATACTATTTTACCCTGGTTTTTGAAGTGTATACCACCCATCAGCAAGGAATTTCACTTTTTCGCCTCTTAATAGGGGAACACATCTGCCCGCAATGAACCTGATGCAAATCTAACGCAGCACGGATATTTTCTTTTTCTGTCAAGCGTGTGTGTTCCGCAATGATCTGTTCAATGCTCTCTCCAGCAGCAAGTTTTTCCAGAATTAATTCCAATGTAATACGCATACCTGCAATCACAGGCTTAACCATCATCATTGCCGGGTCGGATTGTATGAGATGTCTTTGCATAATATATACCCATACCTCTTTTTATAGATAAGATGCAGTGGACATACCTGTTTTGGGCATTTGGATGGACAAAGCGGAGTGATTTTGGTTATCTTTGAAAATGAAGTCAGAGTATTTCACAGGCAGCATATCTCATAATTCCAAAGTATTGGTTACATATCACATAGTACGGGCATCATGTATTCAGCAATTCCCGGAAGAGTTGATTGCCCTTATCGGAATAATATACGGTCTCTCCCCATCGCTCTTAACTAAAACTTCCACACCATAAACCTCCCTTATATTCTCGACCGTAAGCACCGACTCAGGACGCCCTTCGGCAAAGATAATGCCTTTGTTCATAATAAGTATCCTATCAGTATATCTCGAAGCAAGGTTTAAATCGTGGATCGCCATAATTGCAGATATCCCATTATTTTTGACGACATTTGTCATAATCTCCATAACCTCAAGTTGATGCCTAATATCAAGGTTACTTGTCGGCTCATCCAGAAGAAGAATATCTGCTTCCTGTGCAAGTGCCCGTGCGATTAGTACTTTCTGCTGCTGGCCCCCACTGATCTCGTTGAAATCCCTCATAGCAAACTCCACGATCCCAAGCAGTTCCAGTATCTCTAAAACCTTATCCATGTCCTCTTCGCTACTCTTCCAGCCAAGATGCGGACGCCTGCCCATAAGGACAGTATCGATCACAGAAGCAGGAAATACGCGTGTGCTGCTCTGTGGTACATAACCTATCCTCTTTGCGATCTCCATCCGTTTCATCTTAGTTGTATCGTGTTCATCTAGAAATATAGTTCCCTTTCTTGGCTTTAATATCCGATCAATACATTTTATCAGGGTAGATTTGCCAGTACCATTCGGACCGACAATGCCAAGTATCTCCGAGCGATCCAGATCCATTGATATGTTTTCAAGGATCGGTGTACTATTATAAGCAAATTCAATATTGTTAACTTTAAGTCTCACCAGTATTCCCTCCTTCGTCTCATGATCATATAAAGGAAAAGCGGAGCCCCCATAAAAGCAGTCACTGCCCCGACAGGAAGAATGACAGGCGCTATGATCCTTCTTGCTACCAGATCTGCAGTAATAAGCAATAACGCACCCAGGAGACCGGATACAGGGAGTACATACCTATTATCACCTCCAATCGCAAGACGTGTAATGTGCGGGGCAACCAGACCGATAAATCCGATCGTTCCCGTAAAACATACAATACACGCAACCAGCAATGTTGCGATTACCATAGTAAACATCCGGGTGCGAACAACATTCACACCAAGACTTGTTGCAGTCTCATCTCCCGCACCCATCACATTCAGATCCCATGATTTCATCATAAGTGGTGGGATACAACATGCAAGTGCACCGGCTATAAGTGTCAGTTTGGGCCACGATGACCGGTCAAGGTCACCAACCATCCAGAACACGGCTTCCTTCACAGCCTCTGCCTCGCCAAAGTATTGAAGTATCGTTGTCATCGCGCCAAAAAGATACATCATCGCAATACCAGCCAGGATCATAGTTTCCGGTGTTGCACCTTTCCTGCTTGATAATCCCAGAATAATAAAGGAACATAGCAGCGCGAATACGAATGCATTCCCTATAATCAGGTATTTTCCACCAACAACACCTGCACCTGCGAGGATCGCAAGTGATGCACCAAAGCCGGCACCTGAGGAGATCCCAAGCGTATAGGGACTTGCAAGCGGATTTCGGAGTATTGCCTGCATCACTGCACCGGCAACACCAAGACCTATGCCTGCTACGATACCCATAAGTATGCGGGGAAGTCTCAGGTTCCACACACATACATCTGCAAGCCAGCTCGACTCAAAGTAATTTGGGAAGAACTTGTGCAGTATAGCAGAATAAGCTTCCCAGATCGAAAGATTTGCAGATCCGAGTGATGTGGAAATGCCTGATATAATGAAGATCAAGGCTGAAAAGAAGAAAATAAAGAATATCTTTCTGCCAACAAACTTGTTATACTGTTCTTTAATTTCTTCTTTCGTCACAATCGAATGATTCTTTTTTGCCATGTCCTACTCCATTTTTATATCGGATCAAACCTTCTCAGGTCCTAATGACCTTTCCCATCTTTTCCTTCCAGCCTTCGACATCCTCCGCGGTAATCACATCAATTGATCCACCCTGGAACTCGCCCTTCACATCCCCCATTCGCTCCTCGATCCATCCTTCCATTTCAAGGTATGCATTCTTCAACCCTTCGATCACGTCAGGGTCTGCATCCCATAAATCACGCTCATAAGCTTCAAGCAACCGCCTCCCGATCTCTTCAAGCGCCCATGGATTGTTCTCCCCGAAGAACTTTCGCATCTCATCATCCAGAACAAATGTCTTTGTAATATCATCGAATATCCAGTCATCGACTTCCCGTGTTGTCGCTTCCCAGCCGTAGACCCGTCCGACCCTCTTAGATATATCACCAGCACCCTTGTATCCGTGTCTCTTCATTCCCTCGATCCACTTCGGGTTTAACAATTTTGTCCTGACAACGCGCCGGACCTCATCTGCAAGCGTCCGGACCTCGACCCGGTCACGGTCTCTGGTATCTCCATAGTATGCCGGAACATCGTGTCCGGATATCTCCCTTGCAGCAGTTGTGAGACCGCCGTGTGTTCCAAAATAGCAACAGCATCCGAAAAGATCATACTCATCCGTAACCGTTTTATTGAATGTAAGATCAACACTTTTAAGTTGTTCTATAAACTTATCATGCGATTCCTCTCCGAATACACCTTTTCCATACGAATATCCGTTCCAGTACACATACACATCAGAAAGGTCTTTATCTTCCTTCCATGCAGATGCATACACAGCAAGGTTTACGCCGTTTCCATATGTTCCTGGCTTGCTCGCAAAGATACGGGCACAATTCCCATAAACATTGTTGCTTCCATCTCCAACACCCTCACCGACACCGTCCCCATCCCCGCTTCCTCCATTCCCTGATGCCTCAATGACATGTTTTTTGGGATAGTTCATCTCTTCCGGCTCATCAAGATGTGAAACTTCCTGTATCGCATCATCTATGAGTTCTATGCAGTTATAAAAACAGTCTCTCGTAATCCCGCTTACCCGGATTGTCACATCAATTCTCGGGCGATCAAGCTCTTCTAACGGAATAACCCTGTACTCCCTTACCTTCCCATCCTTCCATATAGGTTCAACACCGATCAAATGCATGATCTGGGCAAGTTGCTCGCCATCAGCCCACATGATATCGCTCGCCATCCAATACATCGCGATATTCTCAGGAAGCTTACCATGCTCATCCACATATTTTTCAATAACGCCATCTGCAAGTCTCTGCCCGATCCGCCATGCAGCCCTGGTCGGCACCTTATAAGGATCGAGTGAGTAGAAGTTCCTGCCCGTAGGCATCACCTCTGGTTTGCCACGGGTTATCAGACCGGAAGGACCCGGCTCAATATATCCTGCATCAAAGCCATGGAACAGGGCATTCATCTCATCAGAGGAATCGATCCTCCACAAGACCTCATCTGCCTTTTCCTTAACTGATAATATCCGTGCTTCATCCAGCCTCTCCAACCTATTCCCTATAACCTCTTTGCAGACAGTAACAGGATCAAGATCAGGATCAGCACCATTTAAAAATCCGTTAAGTATCTTCTTTCCAAGCGAATCGATCTCAACCAGCACTTCACTTTTAGCCTCGGACGGCTCGATATCCATACCAAGAAGATCAAAAACGAGTTTCCTCATTTCAGAATCATACCTGAGTATTGAGTTGATCAACTCGATCTTCACATCACCTTCTGGATTTTCCCCGAATATATGCATTCCATCCGGAATCTGGGTGTTATACAGTTTTGTTATAGCTTCGTGTGCAGTATCCACTATCTTTTCAAACGGAACACCCACCCCTACCAGTTCGTCAAGTTTTATCTCCTCTGAAAGATTTGAATTCGTAAGGAGATCAGTGATAATATGCTCAAGCGCATGTGCTCTTGCTTTATCAGATACCTTAGTCTTGTTATACTCTGATATCTGGTCTTCAAGTTCCTTCAGATCACCATAAAGGCCACTCTCAGTCATAACAGTCTGCATGTGATCGATCAGTGTAGCATAACTTCGCCTCTTTGCAATCGTTCCTTCGGGAGGATTGTCTGAGTTATAGATATAGAGATGAGGCATATCGCCTATCGCAATATCCGGATAACAACTTTTTGAGAGTGCAACCGATTTCCCAGGCAAAAACTCAAGGTTCCCGTGTGTTCCGACATGGATGATCACGTCAGCACCGAACTTGTTTTCGATCCACCGGTAGGTAGCCATGTACTGGTGCGGAGGCGAAATATCGGGATCATGCAGTATCTTACAGACCTCTCCGTCACATCTTGTACCTGCACATCCGCGCTTTGGCTGGATGCATATAACTGCATTGCCATATTGAACTCCGGTAATAACGATCTTATTATCATATACCATCGCGGCCGGAACCCCATCCTTCTCCTCTCCAGGCGGATTTCCCCATGTATCGCACATCCGTTTCCTGACAGCCGGCTCAAGTGTATCAAACCATTCTTCGTACTCCTCCCTGGTCACCATCGCAAGTGCCCCGCCTTTGTCCACGATCTCATCGATCGTAGTCCACCTGAACTCTGATATCGCTTTATGGTCCATGATGTTATCAATGAGCTCTTTACCACTTTTAGGAGTATCAACCGAATATCCGGCTTCTTTCATCGAATTCAATATCTTTGCAACGCTTTCAAGAGTATCAAGATGTGCTCCCCCGCCGACAGTTGCCTCGACCGATGCACACGGATTGTTATGCAGTATGAATGCAACCCTGCGCTCGGATTTTGACTTATCTTTTAATGAAATCCATTTCTTTAATCTTCTCACAATCCTGGATATCCGGTCATCTACCGGAACATGGCGCTCAAACTCGGTTCCATGCTCACCTGTAGTTCTTGAAACACCGGTGATCAAAGGCTCAATAACACCCTCGAATTCAGACAGTGCAACACTCCACGCAACCTCACTCGAACTCATTCCATGGATATCGGCTATCCATTCTTCCTCGGTTTTGTGATAGACTGTCAACGGATGAAATACCGGAATGTCCAGTTTTTTAAGGGCACTTACAGATCCATCGGCGTTTCCTGTATGGAATATTGATTGTAGGTTAATGATGGCATCTATCTTCACAGGATCCATGAAGAATTCTTCTGTCACCTCACCGCTCGATTTAGCGCCTGTTTCAGCATCCCCCATTCCGTGACAGAAAGCCGGAATAACATCGAACTCCTTTTCAAGTTCGCTGATAATCGCATCAACTATCTCAAGATCACCATTTGACCAGTAGGTTCGATGGAACAATATCCCGATCATATGTTTTTTCTGCGGCTTGTACCATTCCAGATACTCAATTATGCTCTTAAAAGCCTGCTCTGAATCCGGATGGTAAATTCCCTGCCACATTGTCTCAGCTGGTGGTTTGGGATCGTATTCAGCACCCAGAACCTCTTTTCCAATAAATTTTAGCATGTTAATAGTATTTTGGAGTCCCCCGTAAACATGGTAGGCATTAACTGTTGCAACGATCTTCAAGGGAACATTTGAAACTTCCCAGAAAGTTGAATCATAACCAAATGAAATTGTTGGAATATCATTGTCCAATCTTTCTATTATCTCATCCCAGACACCTTTATCTGACGGTCGCAAAAGAATAGCATCTGCGTGCTGAAGCGAATCTATACACCTCGCTCGCTTAGAATCATCCTCAATATCCTGTGTGGACCAGGCATGCAGTTCAATGCCAAGTTCATTACATGCTTCTACAAGCAGTGAAATATCGCTGCCCCATGTAATTGATGTTATCTTCATGTCAGGCCCCTACCTGCCGAATACATCTCTATAAGTGACCCTTGTTCCTTTGCAACAATATCGTGAACCTGACCGGAAGACAATTGGTCAACCGAATAATACTGCCCACCTGCGTGTTCTGCAATTTCCCTGCAGTATCCAAGCTGCATTTTTAAGAACGAGTTGCCCATTGATTCGGCATCAAGAACAATGACATGGATGCCTGCAGATCTTGTCTCTTCTGCGATTGCAATAAGCTCTTCTTTTACAGTTCCGGATCTGCCACTATTTGCTGAAACATTCGCCCTGCCATCTGATATAAGGACCATTATAGCAATCGTTTCATCGTTTTTTCGCTTTTCACCAAGAAGGAGGTTCAACCCGCTGTTAAGACCTGCACCAAGCGGTGTTTTCCCACCTGTTGGCAATTCCATGAGACTATTGTATGCAAAATCAACACTTGAGCAGAGTGGAAGCAGCACATCTGCCGTATCACCCTTAAATGCAACCATCCCGATCCTGTCCCGCTGCTGGTAGGAATCCATGAGAAGCGACATTACCGCTCCTTTGGCACTTTCCATCCGGTTCGCAGCACCCATTGAGCCGGAAGCATCCACCACAAAAAGGGTTGCTGTTGAGATCTTTCCGATCCGGATCTTTTCCCTGATGTCCTGATCCCTGATGATTACTGTATTCTTGCCAGGCATGCCTGCACCACGCTCCACCTGGAATGGCGCAGCTGCACGGATCGTGGCATCTAATGCAATATCAGTGATTTTTCCGTAAGGCACCGTGTGACGGGCATATCTACCACGGTTGAACTGTGCAAGTGTCGGATTTCTTCTTCCGGATGTCCTGCTACGGCGTATTCGATCACGTTTTTCCTTTGGTCGCACCTTGTTTACATCAATGGGGTTCCCTACCGCAAAGACAGACTCGGGCTGTTGTGGCTGCGTGCCGTCCTCCTCGTTTTCAGGTGGATTTTGCGGTTCCTGCGATTCCTGTTCATTTTCCTGCTCTTTCTGCTCGCGATGTTCATGCTTATGCTCTTCTTCCTGCCCGGACTGCTGCTCTTCCTGTTCCTGCTCTTTTTCCTGCTCCTTTTCTTCCCGCTCTCTTTTTTCATCATCCATCATCTTGTCGAGCTTATCGGTATCGAGCTGCGGTGGCTCAAACGGTTTTCTTCGCATCCTGTGCGGTAGTGCAAGTTCCATCGCTTCTTTAATATCATTGAGCGTAACTTGGATCCGATCATCAAATGCAGCGATCGTCTTTGCGGTTCTTGTGATTACGATCTCTGCCCGGTGTGTTTTTACGCCGAGTTCGATACACATCTTAGCAGTGGTTATAAGGAGGTCATCACTAATCGTAACCTCCGGTAGAAGTGTCTTTGCTTTTACTATCTTCTTGTTGAGGTCAATCTGCTGATCTTTAAACTCCTTCTTGCACTCTTCCCCATCGGTTTCAAATCGTTCTGCGATCTTTACGATCTCGACCCTTGCATCTACATCGGATATGCTCTCGACAGTAGACTGGAGTCCGAACCTGTCCAGAAGCTGCGGTCTCAATTCCCCTTCTTCGGGATTCATCGTCCCGACAAGGATGAATCTTGCAGGGTGTCCGACCGAGACGCCTTCCCGCTCAACTATGTTTACGCCCATTGCAGCGGCATCCAGGAGAACATCTGCGACGTGGTCGTCAAGCAGGTTTATTTCATCGATGTAGAGAATACCGCGGTTTGCAGCAGCCAGTATTCCGGGATCGAGTGCACGTATTCCTTCCTTGATCGCTTTTTCGATATTTAGCGTGCCAACGACCCGGTCCTCGGTGCATCCAAGTGGTAGATCGATAACCCGTGTTCTTCTTGTCACACTTTCTGGTTTTTCACCATTTACCGAATGTTCATAGCAGATGTCGCACATCTCGCCCATGTCCGCAGGGTTACAATTAAACGGACAGCCGTTTACCACCTCTATATCAGGAAGCAGTTCTGCAAGTGCACGTACCGCAGTAGACTTCGCAGTCCCTTTCTCTCCCCTTATCAGGACACCACCGATCCTCGGGTTTATCGCATTTAAGATCAGTGCTTTTTTCATTTGATCCTGCCCGACAATCGCAGTGAAGGGAAGTATCTTCCTGTTAATATGGTGCATTTTTAGTTACCTCTCTTATGTGTATTCATTTTAAGTTGCAGTTGTTGTTCTTGATTCGTAAATGTCATTTCTCTGGTAAGAACTCAAAATACCATGTTCAGGTATATCTGATTCAATGGACGTATCAATATATTTCCGGTGAATCGTTTCCGTATCCGAATCATCGAATGTTTCCGGATAGGGCCACTTTGCCAGATTCATATTTCATCCAGCAGAGGGTAGATAAATACACCATGCTCATTGAGGTCGTAGTCCAATCCCTGAATATCTATGTACTTCTGGTGAATCGCCTGTGGATCGAGATCTTCAAAGAGATCAGGATGGGACCATTTTGCCCAGTAGGCAATAGCTATAGGATAGTCAGGTCCGTAGATCGGATCTTTATCCATTACAAAAACTGCACCGTTCTTTACTGCTTTGACATTTGCCAGTTCGGGACGATTCATAATGCTCATCCTCAGCGCTTTCATCTTAGAGGGATCATCCAGTTCATATCCTGCATCGGCAGTATCGATATACTTGATGATAATATCCGGGTTCTTCCCAACCACTTCTTCGGGATCTACATTAATACTGCCATCACCTGGAATATCAGCGAATATATTTCTTGCGCCAGCTATCCCGATAAAGCCGTTAGCTGCGGATCCGGCAGCCCATGTCTGGTATTTTTCATCCCTGTCACTCTCTATATAAATTTCAGGTTGCTCATCATCCGGTAAATTTTCAGTTAGTGCTTTTATATGGTCAACGTATTCATTGTGGAAATCATCGATATAGGATTTTGCTTCATCCCTTTTTCCAAGAATATAAGCAAGTTTCCCAATTTCTTCCACCATATTTTCCGGTTTATAGAACATGAGACTAACCACACTACAATTCTCCGGAACTACCTCAACGAGTTTTTCAATCTTTTCCGGTTTGGTTGTCCATGCAAGTACCAATTCGGGATTGAGACTGGCTACTATTTCCAGATCAGGAGAATAACTGCTTCCGATCGAGGGTAATTTACTTAGTTCAGGGAAATAGATTTCATTGCCCTTAACGTACTTGTTAACAGCGACTATTTTATCTTCTTCTCCCAATATCCGTAATATTTCAGGGGTATAAGTACCGAACGAGATGATATTTCCATCCATTGGTTTCTTCACCGTAACGATCCGCTCAGCTGCATCCACGAGCGTTAGTTCCTTCTCCTCACCCAGAATGATAAGTTCGATCTGTGTTAAATCAAGGATATTGACCTGTCCATCATATTTACTATCTGCAAGTTGTGTCTGGTCATTGAGTCCTAACACAACGCACTTTGTATATTCCATATCCTGTGCATCTATGGTGTCATCCCCATTCGCATTGCCGAAGATGCCAAGCGTGTAATCCGATGCTGCTGATGTAGGCATACAGCCCAGTAATATGGCAGTCAGGATCATTCCGATTATAAATTTATTACCTGTCATTGCAACATCAACCTATGTTTTTCTACCGGACCGAAACATGCAGAAAACCGCGATCAAACCCACAAGAGCAAACACTGCCCCGAATCCAGATGTGGATTGATTTGCATCCTTAGCAGCAGTAACTCCCCAATCAGTATTGATCCGGTTGGCTTCAATGTTACCAAGCAGTCCATTGGAAATGAGCAGGTCACCCTCACCTTCACCTATTACTTCAAAACCAATTCTGGCAATTTGTCCAAAACCGCTGATTCCTGTGACACCTTCCAAATTGAAGATTACCCTGACCGTACCATCATCAATTGACCGCCATTTCAGGGGTATCTCCATATCTCCAATGCTCCCGTTTTCAGCATTGAGAACTTTTAGAACACTTGAATTAAACGATAGATCAAACTGGCCTGCATCAAGATCAGTAACATTGGTTATTTCTATTGTAGCATAAACCGTACTTCCCTTTACCAGTTCAGGTATTTTGAGATTGACCGTTGTTTGCTGGGCCTGAACGGGAACTGCTGCAAATGCAATAAGTAACACAGCAAAGCAGACACAAAACAGGGAATTTTTCTTTAAACTAATCCTAATATTTCTTTTCATTTGATCACCTTTTAAATTCTTAAATATATACAAGATCTTACTTTTCATTTTTTCCTGATATTCATATATACCAATATCGCAAACAGACTGGCCAATGAAACTATACCTATTGAAGGTAATGTTCGCAGTGCGGTTCCGCCACCTCCTGTGGATGAAAGCATCATAGGCTGTTCTGTTCCCGTTGTTACTGTAGAAGCGGTATCGGATGTCTCACCAAGAGTTGCGGACTGTGCAGCAGTAAGCGGACTGTTTGCTCCTGTATCGCCAGAAACATTTGATGCAGTAGTATTCTGTGCGGTGGAATTATCATTTGTGGACTCCGTAACCGGAGATTCTACCACGGGTTCCGGACATTCCAGTGTTTTTGTAGAATACACATATCCCCAATCTCCTTTTTCGGAAACTTTGAGATCAAGCCATCCATCCATAAGAACAACAGTTTCATCACGCGAGCAGGAGATAATTTTTGTGTTTTTCATCTCGATCGTGTTGTTTGTGATGGAAGTTATCTCAAAATTACCGAATTCATCCCCGATTTTCAGGATCATTGGTGTATCACAATAATGTTTGATCGACTTTAGTTTAACTTTATTAAAATCGGTTCCATGCATCATTGTATCGACTTTACACTTGAAAATAGTAATATCACTCGAATTTGCAATATCTGTTTTGTATTCGAAGGTTTCACCGATCCCGACTACGTCAATTTTAACAACTTCTCCGTTCTTTGCAAGTTGCAGTGTCGCTTTTTCACCACCCTGATCGATATCAAGGACTGTAAAAGTGTAATTCTGGGAAAATTCACATACTTCACATGCTTCACCTAACTTGAAGGTTTTTTTACTATCACTCCATCCGGTTGATAATTTTTTACTGAGTATATAGGCTTCGTCAGGATCAAGAGAATAATATTTACTTCCCATGAACATTATTGTTCGACTTGATGAATATGTTTTTGTTGTATAGGATGCATCACCTTTGTTGATCGTACCATTTTTTGCAAATGTAATGTTCAGCCATTCATAGGTCTCGCCATCATAAATCCGGTAGTATAGTTCAGGAAAGTTGAATCCATCCAGATCCATTGTAGAACCTGCTTTTACCGATCCCGGAGTACCCCTGATTTTAATTGATTTTGCGTCTGCGGGGTAACAAGATCCCAGTATTAAAACTATTAGTATACATGATAATATTTTTATGTTATTTTGTGTTATAGTATATTGCATATTACTTACCTCACAATGTGTAATACTTACTGCTTCAACCTTTCGATCGAAAGATGGTTGAGGTGGTTACATATTGGTTTTTTATGATGTTGATCATTCATCTTTGTGTGGATTTGTTCTTAAATTGTGTCATTTCAACTACATATGATATATTCATTCATATGAAAATCATGGATTAAATTAATTGATATCATATTAACCTTATGCTTTTGTTATATATTCATACTTAATGCATCATATGTGTTACAATATTTTTTAAAAAATGGCTTTATTTTGAGCATATATGTTCATCAGTCTTTGGTTTTTACCAACAAATTATAAGTGGATATCCCGGGCGGTTATTATTTGTCATCAATTGTAAACTGACTTCCCATAACACAATTTGCAAAACACACCAAAACCTATATACTTAGGATTCCCTAATCATATCAACTCAAACATAACAACGTGAACATCATGCAAGCAGAACGTATTGAAGAATACCTTGAAACCATCCTGTACCTCATTAAAAAGAACAATGCTCCTGCCAAGACCAAGCAGATTGCGGATGAAATGAACATTTCTTCACCCAGTGTTACAGAGATGATCCAAAAACTATCGGAAGAAGGTTTTGTAAAATACAGGCCATACCACGGAGTGGAATTTACAAAAAAAGGTGCGCGGAAAGCAGCCATAATCAAACGTAAGCACCAGGTGCTTGAAAAGTTCCTTGTTGACGTACTGGATATGGATGCAAAGATTGCACATGGAGAGGCATGTGAACTTGAACATGCCGTATCTGACATGGTTCTTGAACGCATCTGCACTTACATCGGACACCCGGACTTGTGTCCTGATGGCAACCCGATCGATGAGGGGGAATGTTGCACTAGGTCAAAAGAACAGTACATTGCCCTGTCCGATATGAAAGAATGCGAGCATGGTATCGTTTATAGGATGACACTGCCACCTGAAACAAAAGAAAGGTTGACATCGCTTGGATTGATCGTCGGTGAAGAGGTTAGTATCAAGCGCAAGCAGAAACAGGGTTCCATATCTATCATGACACTTGGCACCGAGATCGCACTTGGAAATGACATTGCAAGCAAGATATACATAAATCCGGATGGTGTGAAACACAGGCGATCAAGGAGACGTGGTGACAATTAGAACCTCATGCTGTGATACCGATAATGATAATGGTTATAGTAGTGGTTATAGTAATGGCAATGGCAATGGTAATGACAGAAATGCAAATCCCGGGCATGACACAACCATTGCATTTGCAGGCAACCCGAGTGTCGGAAAAAGTGCTTTTTTCTCACGTCTTACTGGTGTCGGAGTAGACATATCAAACTATCCGGGCACGACAGTTGAACTTACGCATGGAAGTGTCAAGATCGGGACAAAAACAGTTGATGTAGTTGACCTCCCTGGCATCTATTCCCTTGGTGCATCAACCGAAGATGAAAAAGTGTCAAAACAATACCTTCTAAAAAAGAAACCGGAAACCATTATAAATGTACTTGATGCAACGCGCCTTGAACGTAATCTTTACCTTACATTGCAACTCCTTGAACTAAATATTCCGATAGTTGTGGCTTTAAACCAGATGGATGCCGCAGAAGAGATGGGAATTTCGATAGATATTCCAAACCTGTCAAATATACTTGGTATTCCGGTCATACCAACTGTTGCTACAAAAGGAATAGGGCTTGACGATACCGTGCGTGCGGCATTGGAAAAAACTACAGACAATAATCGCATCAAGGTGCATTATGACGGACATATCCGCAGCGCGCTTGATCGGCTTGACGAAAAATTTCCGGATATTGATCGTGGTGTCAAGATACGTTCACTCCTAAACGATGAGGAATTTGTCAAAATGTGTTGTTCAAAAGATGATGCCAGACAACTGCTTGGGTTTTCATCGTCAATAACAGAAGAGATCGAACAGGCACATGGAATGTTAATATCCGATACGATCGCCCGCGATATCTATGGGGAGGCAGGACATATTGTTGATAGTGTAGTGACAATAACAGAACGCAGAAAAACAAATAAAGATCGAATTGACAATATACTTACCTCCCAGTATATGGGCATTGCAACGCTTGTTGGCGTAATGCTGCTGACGTTCGCAATCGTGTTTTATGTTGGCGGGATACTGGAAGGGGGAATAGTGAACCTGTTTGAAATATATCTTGTACAACCTGCAAGAGTAATTGTAGCAGGAATGCACCCTGTGCTGCAAAGCGCACTCATTTATGCACTGCTCGGGATCGAGGCAGGTTTTGCAATCGCCATTCCGTACATCGCAGTGTTTTACATAATATTATCCATATTCGAGGATTCCGGATACCTTACAAGAGCTGCGTTTTTGTTGGATACCCTGATGCATAAGCTAGGTCTTCATGGAAGAGCTATAATACCGCTTATTCTCGGATATGGCTGCAATGTGCCTGCAATCATGTCCACGCGTGCCCTCAATACCATACGGGAGCGCAGGATTGCCTCGATTTTAATTGCGCTTACACCCTGTTCTGCAAGAACGGTGATAATCCTCGGGCTTGTGGGAACGTTTGTGGGCTACTGGGCAGCGATCTCCATATATGTTTTAGAACTTGTGATCATTTTTTCCACAGGATGGATACTTGGCAGGGGACTGCCTGGTGAGAGAACAGGTTTTATTATGGAAATGGCACCGCTCCGTAATCCCGACCCTAAGGCAACGCTTCAAAAAACATGGCTGCGGATTCGTGAATTCGTTTATGTGGCATTCCCTCTTTTGGTAATCGGTAGTGCATTACTTGGTGTTGCGGATGCGGTCGGGATACTTGATGCTTTTGAGAGCGCGGTTGGTCCCATATCTATGGGCTTGCTCGGGCTTCCGGCATTTGCAGCGACCGCACTTGTATTCGGTATCCTGCGAAAGGAAATGGCTCTTGAAGTTCTTGCAGTTCTTGCGGGTACGGCTAATTTTGCACTTGTATTGACACCTTTGCAGATGTATGTGTTTGCTGTTATTACGACTATCTATATTCCTTGTGTTGCAACTATTGCAATACTCAACCACGAACTTGGATGGAAGGATACCGCATGGATATCAACATTTACAATGGTACTCGCTCTTGTTGCCGGTATGCTTATCAATTCAATTGCATTGATCTTGATATAACTATTAAAGGGAATTTTATGTGAAAGTTTTGGCAGTCCACCATGACGTGTAGCCTTTATTGTTCGCGTCGTGACGAATGGAAAAGTATATATAAACCAGCAATGTCATTAGCTGTAATGACCCGTATTACCCCACCATATATGTTTTGTAACACCATAGCCGCTTTAGCAGATTTGTTTGAGATGAGTACTTCGTACGAACCTGCTTTTGACGAAATGGGTTCACTGCTTGAACTGATAGGAACGCATGGTTCAGTGAACGAGAATGTTGTTGTGTATGAAAATGAAGAAGTGTATCATGTCCACACAAAAAACATCTTTCCTTAAGTAGAATCGGACATGATAGTATCAATAGCATTGATCTTAATGATCATTCTCCGCAGCTCTGCTGCGGCGGGTATTATGATCTAATTAAATTGAATATGCATTTTGCCGCCAACGGGATTTTGGTAACTCACCGCACCCGCGTTCCAGCCGCTACGTTTTTTTCAGGCACAAGCAGAACCGCACCATCAGTGTCACCTGCAAGCACCATACCCCTTGACTCCACTCCGCAGAGTTTTGCAGGCTTGAGGTTTGCAAGCACCACGACCTGACGCCCTATGAGTTTCTCAGGGTCGTGTGTTTCCTTGATGCCGGCAACCAGTTGTCTGGGTGTTTCTTCACCAATATCAACCTCAAGGCGCATCAATTTGTTCGATTTTTTGACAGGTTCGGCTGTAACAACTTTTCCAATCCTGATGTCCAACTTTGAAAAATCATCAAATGTAATTTCTTCATTTGTTTCTTTTTCTTTTTCTTTTTCCCGATTTTTCACTTCTTCTGTTTCCATATCCTTCACTTCTTCTGTTTTCATATCTTTCACTTCTACTACTTTTGTGCCGGACTCTTTTGCAAGTGCTTCTGCCACTCTTGCATTTGAGATATCCACCATCTCTTCGATCTTTTCGTCCCGGACTTTCTCAAACAGGGTAATAGGCTCTATAAGCGGTGTTTTACTATTGACCAGCACCGTAGCATCTCTATATGTAGCAGCATGAATATCGCAATTCATTCCGATCTGAGCCCATGCATCTTCCATTTTTTGTGGTAGAACCGGCTCGAACAATATGATTAGTGCCTTTGCGATCTGGATACAGTTTGCAACCACTTTGCCGCAGGCAGCACGATCCTCTTTTATAAGTTTCCACGGTTGGTTTGACTGGAAATACACATTGCCATACGATGCCAGAGCCATCGCAAAATCAACAGCTTTCTTGAATTCATACTGTTCCGTCGCTTCGTTGACCTTTGCAATAGTGTCGGTTATATTGTCAAGAACATCCTGTTCGATCTCACCTGGGGGAATCTCGCCAAAGTTCCTGTGGGCAAACAGCAATGTCCTGTATAGAAAATTACCAAATACGGCAACAAGTTCGGTATTTATTTTTTTCTGAAATACTTCCCATGAAAAGTTTAATTCCTTTGTATGTGATGTGTAACTTATAAGATAGTAGCGCAGAAGGTCGGGATGGAATCCATGGTCAAGATAATCTTCACCAACCCATACAACATACCCACGGCTCTTTGAGAACGTTTTGTCATCGATCTTCACCATCCCTGAAGCCACGACCGCCCACGGCTGGCTGTAACCTGCACCCCTGAGCATTGCAGGCCAAAAGATGCAGTGATGATAGGTAATGTCACCGCCAATGAAATGGATGATCCTTCCATCTCCTTTCCAGAACTTCTCCCAGTCCCCATTGTTAGCCTCTGCCCACTCCTCGGTAAATGCAATATATCCGATCGGTGCATCAACCCAAACATATACAACAAGTGTATCATGTCCCGGAAACTTCACTCCCCAATCAAGATTTCTTGTTATGCACCAGTCCATGAGTTCCTGCTTCACCCATCCTATTGCATAGTTTCTTGCATTTGAAGTGCCTTCCAGTTTCTCTAGATATTCCAAGAGGAAATCCTTAAACCCTGATAATTTAAAGAAGAAATGCTCCTGTTTGCGATATTCTGCACCTTCTCCACATACCGTACATTTCGGATCTTTCAGTTCACCCGGTTCAAGATGTTTCTCGCATCCCTGGTCACATTCATCACCGCGCGCGGTTTCACCGCAATACGGACATATGCCCTGCACGTACCTGTCAGGCAAGAACCGTTCGCATCCCGGGCAGTATGCTATCTCTATTATTTTTGGGTATGTGTAACCTTTTTCGATTAGTTTGCTAACAATATCAAGCGTACGGTTGTGATTTTCAGGGTCATCCGTAGTCCCGAAAGCATCAAAATGTACATTCATTTTCTTAAAAGTCTCATCAAAATGCTTGTGGTATTTTCGTACAAGTTTATCTGGTGTGGTGTTCAATTGTTCGGCATTTACCACGATCGGTGTACCGTGTGTATCGGATCCACAGACAAATACTACCTCCTGCCCTTGTTTTTTCAAAAACCTTACAAATATATCGGCAGGTACATATGTACGTAGGTGCCCGATATGGGCTTTTCCGTTGACATAAGGAAGTCCGCATGTTACGAGCACAGGTTTATCAGATGGAAATTTAGACATTTTATTTCTCCATGTATTATCTTATTATTTTATTATATAGGATGTTGGATGCATGCAATTATAAAGTATATTTCGCTTGGCGACAATCATGCTAAGGGAAAGCTTTTGAATATGTAGGTTCATTATATCAATGAAAGATATAGGATTGTAGGGGCACCAAATGACTTCGGATTACACACCACCTAACTATACTATGCAGGGTGACATTGTTTCACAGGAGCAAAAACCTAAAAAAAAAGGGCGTAAATTGCAGTTCATTGCTGTGGTTGTAGTTCTGGCATTGATCATTGTTGCAAGTTTTGCTGCAATGTATTATACAGCAGGCGGGAATTTTTACACCAAAGATGACAAGGTTGCAGTTATCTATGTTCAGGGTACGATGGTCTCCGGCAGTATTCCAGGTGGTTTTGGATATGTGACATCCGAGGAGATATCTGATAGTATCCAGGACGCCGTTGAGGATGAATCAATACAGGCAATTGTTCTTCGTATAAATAGTCCGGGCGGTTCACCTGCTGCGGCTGAAGAGATTGTTATTGAGATAAAAAAAGCGCAGGAGAACGGGATTCCGGTTGTGGTTTCCATGGGTGATGTGGCTGCAAGTGCCGCGTATTACATTTCAGCACCTGCTGACATGATCTTTGCAAATCCCTCTACTATGACAGGAAGTATTGGTGTGATCTGGACGTTCCAGAACATGTCGGCATATTATGAAGAAGAGGGAATCGAGTTCCATATTGCCAAATCAGGTGAATTCAAGGACATGGGCGGACCATGGAGGGGACTTTCGGACGATGAAATAGAATATGCAGACTCTGTTATCATCGAAGTATATGATAGTTTTTTGGATGAAGTGGCAAGCGGTCGCAACATGTCCCATAGCGATGTAAAGGATCTTGCAGATGGACGCATATACACCGGTGCAAATGCTAAGAGTCTTGGTCTTGTTGATGATTTTGGTAACCTGTATGATGCAATTGAGAAGGCTGCTGAACTTGGGGGTATGGATGGCGAGACAGCAGTCATTTATATGAACCGACCAACTCTTTCCAGATTACTTTTTGGATCTGATGCAGATTCATCAAAAACTGTTGAACAGTTTGCTGGCTATTTTGAGAATAATCCATTTGGGAAAATAACTTAAAGTCGCTTTATGATTTCATATTGTCGTAGAGTATTTCTTGACCGCCGTTGAAACCTTGACCGGACACCAATGAAAAAGACCCTGAACATTGACCAGTGTAATAGTAATTATTCGGACACTTTTTAATATATTCCGGATAAACGGATCATGGCAAAAAAGATTCACGCAGAGGGAACTTATTTTTCTCTGCGTGCCTCTGCAATCTATGCGGTTTTCAAAACCATTCCAGAAGATAATAAAAAGTCTCATTATTCGCATGAAAATCCACATGAAATAAACAGGGACATGCATAACCCCCCTATTCGAACAACTGGTTTACGAACCACTCCGGATCGAACTTTTGCAGGTCATCGTATCCCTGCCCCATTCCCAAAAACAGTATTGGTTTACCTGTAATAAATGCAATCGAAATAGCAGAACCGCCTTTTGCATCGGCATCTGTTTTTGTGAGGATCGAACCATCTATTGGAACAATATCGTTAAAAAGGGACGCGCGTTCTACCGCATCATTTCCGGCAACCGCTTCATCAACAAATATCAAAAGGTCAGGTGGATTTACCCGACAAATTTTTTGAAGCTGGGTCATCAGGTTTACATTGGTATGCATACGTCCGGCGGTATCCGAAAGTACCACATCCATACCATGCCCCTTAGCATACCGGACAGCATCGTACACAACTGCCGCAGGGTCGCTGCCTTCCGGTTGTTTGATCAGTTTGACACCAATATTTTCCGCATGTATTTTGATTTGGTCTATAGCACCGGCCCTGAAAGTATCCCCTGCTGCAATAACAACAGAATAACCCATGTCTTTCAGGCGTTTCGAAATTTTCGCAATTGATGTGGTTTTACCAGTTCCGTTTATACCGATAAAAATGACATTAATAGGTTTTGGTGTATTTTTGATAAAATCATCAAAATCAAAAGTGTTTGCAGACATTACGTCGTATATCGCATTTTTTAGAGCCTGCTCAACAATATTACCTGTATTGCGACCGATCTTTTTGCTTGTACCCACAAGTTCATTCTTGACGGATTCAACAATGGCTTCTGCAACAGACACTGCAAGATCACTCTCAAGTAGTGCCATTTCCAGTTCCCACAGGGATCCTTCAAGATCACTCTCTTTAAGGAAAACTTCTCTCTCAAACATAAGAGACTTGGCTTTTTTGGCAAAACCAATCTTTTTCACTTGGTTTTTCTTTGAAACATCCCCATCAACTGCTGTTTCAGTTTCATTGACAGGCACAGCCTTCTCATCAATTTTGTTTCCAAATGAAGTTTTAAAACCGCTTAGTTTATCCTTAAGTTTTTTGAACAATTGATCCATCCCTTGAAAATGAAATATGAAAAAATTATCAAAATAAAAAGTAAGATAATAATTATTCAGAATTCATTGCAGATGCTTGCATTTCAGCAGCTCTGGCTTCCATTGCCTGCAAATTCTGTATGATCTGTCCCATTGACACATTCATCTGCTCAAGTATCTTCCCAAGTTGTTCGCTGCGCTTGGATAATATTTCCTTTGCATCGTCCATTGATTTTTCCACACTTACACCAGCACCAACATTTACAACAACCTTATCGATCTTGTTCAGTTTAGCATAAATATATGAATTAGCACCAATAGGCAACATCATTTCAACGCCGTCCTTTGCATCTTTCAATTCACTAATAGCACCAATCGCCCGAATACAATCATCAGCAGACATCCGGACAACACCCATCTGCTGTTGTGTCATCTCTGCTCGTTTTTGCATCTCTTGATGCTGTAATGCGAGATTCCGGACATCCTGCTCACTAACTTCAGCCATTTGTATCACGCCTCTGTAACACTATCGATCTTAATAAGAAATCGTTTGATATTGTGTTTGCTGCCGAATATGGAATACACCTTATCCTGCGCATTCTTCGCATTCTGGCTCTCTAAGTTCTTAGTGAACGTTTCCCACTTATGTCCTGCCTTAAATGTGCCTTTGATAATATAATTCTTCATGTGAAATCACCTTTGAATGACTATACAATTATTAATTAGTTGATTGTAAATTAACTACAAATAATAATGAATGTGTATCCATAAATTTGAGGCTTAAGGTTAAGCCTTAAACCTAAACTTAAACCTGTCAAATTACCATCATATCAGGTAAAACCAAGCGCTTCTTCGATCCTTCCAAGTTCATATCCTGTTGTTTTGGAACCCGCAACATAGCCTTTTGAATTTGCAAGCAATCCGGAACCAACGTGCTGTGAACCGAAATTCGATGTCCCGATATCCATTGGAAGTCCAAATATATCTTCAAGATTTGCAATCTCGGATTGGGTTATCCTTGGATGAACCAATAGTCCCTTATTTGTGACGATACCTGCCATACCTACTGTATTTAGCCCTGCAATTGTACCCCTATGCACATCCACACCAAGTGTGCTTGATACGATATCCATAGATTTTTTTGGCATCTCCTGATGTACCAGAGCTGCAGAATCATTTGCTAAAATGACATTTCCAACCGCAGAAAATTTACCAGGAAGTGTGCTAACCGGAAGTCCCACATCTTTCAAGTCATTAGGGTCCGCAATATTTGGTATCAAAAACCCGTTTGAATTTCCACGGACAAGTGAACCAACTACTGTACTGCCACCTATAAGAGTTGAAATTACCTGTACATCAAGAATCTCTGCAATTAAATCACATACAGTTGATCTTATACCGATAGGAACTAATGCCACATCTTCAGTGCATGTGGCAAATACTCCTATTACAGGATTGTCATAAATATTTAATGTTCGAATCATTATTGGTTAAAAGCTTTGTTGCAACTACTGATCTAAAGAGGTCGTTACGGATTATATCATGTGTAATTAGTACAATCATAATGCACATCCGGAAACTATGCGAGTTCTGCCTCAACCCCGCCATCCTCGAACTTCGCTGCACGAACTCGAATTGAACGTGGAGGTTTTTCAGTACCTCTCTCCCATATCTTCTCATTGATCGTCTTATCGATCTTAAGTTGCTTAGGATCAGCTTTCATGTGCCTTATCAGGTATTTCCGGATTATTTTCATTGCACGGTTTGCCCTTCTCCACCTTGGTGCATTCTTTGCATCACGGAGTGGAATAGTATAAACCTGCTCTTTAACTGCGTCTTCTTCCATTGTCATCACCTGCTTATTTCACATTCAAACTGCTTCTTCTCCAGTGTCTTCTTTTTGGATGGGTTGTGACCTTCCTACCGGTCTTAATCATTACCCATGTTGGAACACGGTGGTTCTGCTTGTGGGCTTTTGCCAACCTCATCTTCTGTCCTTTTGAATTGTGACTCACTTATCTCACCTACGATTTGATAATTTGTTACTATTATAAGCTGTATATCAAGGTTTGGATTAATAACTTGATTATCCTATAAATCATTAATCGATGATGCACCGATGATACATCGATGATATCGTACAATATTTAGAACAACTCACAATCCAAATCTCACTTGATCCGCCCGATCACTCTTGATTGGATATGTGAAGGAAACATCCCTGTGATGTTATCCTGCCCAATCCTTTGCCGGATCACTTCCCTTAGCTCAGTTTCGTAATCGGCTTTTAGTATTTCATCACTTTGACCTTCTTCTATAACAAGATACTGCTGAACAAGCGTATTCACAGCCGCACGACCATATCCACGAAGCGGGCAGATATAATGTACACCATACCTGTCCTCTACACTTCTTATCTGCGGATCGGTCAACAGAGGTACACGATCATCGCGCCGAATTCCATCGGCAATGACAGCCACATCATTATCCGATGCGAGCGTTTCAACCGCTTTGTAATGAATATAATTTATCGCATTTTTAGGATATCCATCCTTTATAATAATATTGAATGCATGTTCCAGTATCCCAACATCAAGATTGAGCATCCTGTGTGAAAAACCCAGTTGTATAGCTGCTTCTTGGGCAATATCCACAACTGGCAGGATCGAGAAACTGCATGTCACAAGTTCAACATCAAAAAACCGGTCAAGCAGGATCGCCGAGAGAGAACTGTCTTTCCCGCCACTAAACATTACCGATACTTTCATGCTCATATTCGTGTGATGTTCATCTCACGCTTTTTTGGCTGCATCTGCAAAAGAAGTTGTTTGAGCTTTGCGTCATCGATCTTCGACTGCAATCTACCGCTTTGGGCAAGCATTATCAATTGTCCTTCAATCTGCTCAACCATTTCTTTTCGTGACATCTTAACTCTTGTCAGGCGTTCACGTGCTTCAGGTGTAAGGATCTGGCGAAGAATATTCTGTTTTTGTGTATCCATCTCTGCTTTTGCCTGCTGTTGCTGGTAAGCAGCCTGCATATCAGCACCACCCATCTGCTGTGAAGCCTGCTGTTGCTGAAGTTCTGCAAGTCTTTTTCTACGTAATGCTTCAAGATCATCTGCCATGATATCACCAGATATTATATGATTTTAATATGTTTTGAAGTGGCCGGATACCAGAAATTGTCCGTGGATCAGGCGTTATCAGGTCAAGTTGAATTAATATTTTGCAAGTCCGGGGATATTTTCAACAAGTTCATTCTTGATGTCATGTGCCGTATTATCCATAAAAGACTGGCCTGCCGGTGCAAGAACGCGACCACTTTTGAATTTGCGCACAAAACCTCCGGATTCGAGCTGCTGCAGAATTTCACGTGCAATTGAACCGCTGCCCTTTACTTTCCCGGATGGATTTACACCCTTATTCTTATTTCCGCCATAGACTGATCGAAGCCTCTCCACACCAATAGGACCTTCCTTATACACTGTACGAAGTACAGCAGCGCAGCGGGTGTACCACCAGTCAGAATCAACAGGTGACAATTCCTTATGCACACCGGTCTTTACATGAACTGCCCACTCAGGTGGGTTTATGTGCTCGTTCTCCTTCAATTTCTCTGCAACTTTTGTAATAAGGTCATTTGCAGGAACATCGTATGCTGTTGTCATTTTATTCTCCTTGGAATTATATTAAATCCGGCATTTGTATATTTAGACTTAAACTTAGACTTATGGTTATGCTCAACATATACATATATTTATACCGTGTCTATTTTAGCGAATTTGATGTGTTGTAATATGTGATAGTGTAATTTTGAATCAGCATGAAATAACGTTGATTAAAATAGCAGTTAGTATATACCCTTTTCGGCAGTACTCTATTATTCCATGTAATTGATATCTAAATTCAGTGCACAAGTGCATTGGTATCTATATCTATGTATCTATCTTAATTCCTGAATGTCTGCGCCCTGCCAGGACCTACTGAAACGTATCCAATCGGTACGCCTATCATCTTTTCCAGAAGATTGACATAATCCTGTGCAGCCACTGGCAGATCATTAAATCCATTAACCCCTGTAAGATCATCATCCCACCCGGGCATATCTTCATACACCGGAGTACATTGTGCAAGATCAGAGGTCATTTCGGGAGGATAATCAACTACAGTACCATTGAATTCATATCCGGTGCATATTCTGATCGGGTAAAGGTTTGACAGCACATCAAGTTTTGTAAGTGCAATGTTCGTGTATCCGTTCAAGTAAACCGATTTTTT
>JBQVMC010000001.1:0-35572 GCA_052361145.1 Methanosarcinaceae archaeon | reverse complement strand
CCCCAAACTCAGATCCAACAAGCAACTCCCCATTAAAAACAGGCCCATCCTTACAAACCCTCAACCCGTGCGGATCTATACAGCACGCCCCGCACACCCCAATACCACACTTAAAATACCTGTGCAAACTAAACTCTGCCCGTCCGTGCGCCCCTGCATTGCGCAGTATCTCAAGCACGCGCGCCATCATTATCTCAGGTCCGCAGGTGTATATTTTATCATACTCCGAAATATCAACTTCATTCAGTACATCAGTCACAAATCCGCCACGTCCCTTACTGCCGTCATCGGTTGTAATATACAACACACCTGCTGCCATAAACCTGTCCGCGAATATCAACTCATCAGCATTGCGCGCGCCTAAGATAGTAGTGACATCCGACCCTGCGCACATGCTATACTCTGCCAGGGGCGCAAGGGGTGCTGCACCCACCCCGCCCGCAATGAGCAGGATCCTCTCATCCCTTTGCGGTAATGTGAAACCATTGCCGAACGGTCCGCGAATGCCGAGCGAGTCTCCCACGTCCAGTTCAAACAGTGCGGATGTAGCATCACCGACCTTTTGCACGGTAATTGCATTATTGTAAGCGAGTGTCATCGGAATCTCGTCCACACCCCGGATCCAGATCATCACGAACTGACCTGGGATCGCACTATCAAATGACGTGTCAAAAAAGAACGTCCTTGTTGATGGGGATTCCTCAACAATATTTGTAATCGTAACATTGATCGGGCGCAATCAGGTCACCTCGTGGGCAAGACCGATAATATCTTCAACACCTGCATAACCATTCTCATCAAGATAATTGTCAATCCCATCGGCAATCGTGCCAAACACCCCTAATCCGTCAATCACCGCAGAACCGATCTGCACCGCACTTGCACCTGCCATGATCATCTCAATCGCATCCTGCCATACGGACACACCTCCCACGCCGATGACCGGAATATCAAGAGCAGCATACAGGTCATAGACACACTTCACCGCAATAGGCTTAACTGCCGCACCGGACAGGCCACCGAACCTATTTCCAAGTATCGGATAACCAGTGGCAATATCAATTGCCATTGCGCGAACAGTATTAATCGCAACCACACCCTCAGCACCGCCGCGCTCAGCTGCCTTGCCGATGGTCACAATATCCGTAACATTCGGAGTAAGTTTTACCCACACAGGAACATCCACAGCATTGCACACCACGCGCGTGATCTCCTCAACAACATAAGGATCAATGCCGATCATCGCACCATACCCTTCGGCATGAGGACAGCTGACATTGAGTTCAAAAGCATCAGGTTTTGCCGGGCTTAACCCTTCCGCAACCTTGAGAAACTCATCGGCATCCCCACCGAAAATGCTTGCGATAACAGGAACCGAAGTTTTGTTTTTCACAAATTCGAGTTCCTGTGAAAAACCGTCATATGAGGGATTCGGTAATCCCATCGCATTCAAAAATCCGCATTCGAGCTGGATCATACTCGGGTTAGGATGTCCTTCCTTAGGTTCAGGTCCGATCGATTTCGTAACCACCGCACCCGCACCTTCATTTGCCATTCGCACAAGGGATGCACCGGTCGTGCCCATAATACCTGCAGCCAACATTGTAGGATTCTTAAGGTCCAGCCCTGTAAGTGTAAGTGCAACCATATCTGTCACGTCTCTTTAGTATCTCTTAAATTCATTCTAGCACACTGTATGGGCAACTCCATCATTTAGGACATGTTACCAAATATGGTATCATATTATTAAAATCAACGAACCATGCACAGGATGAAAATGCAACCAACATACCGTAAATCCTGTTCATACAGTTAAACATTGTATCCGTTTCAAATCTAAAGGTAACTGACTCCATTTTGAAATCAAAAGATGCTCAGACACTTGATATAGATAATCTGAACATGTATTTTACCCTGCTTTTTGAAGTGGATACTAAACATTGTATAATACTCATCAAAACAAAGAGACAAACATTCCCTTCTTAATTAAACTGTCTCTCCTCAGCATCGTAATTCGATAACTGGCATATCGCATCCTGTACCAGTTCCTTACCACCAAGTTTCACAAGTTCATGACCAAGCCTTTGACCTTCACTTCTGTAATTATCAGTAAGTATAAGTTCATCAACGTGTACATCATAAGTTCCGTCCAGTGCAAGCACTTCTGCGCGCACATGTATAATCTCGCCATTTTCCACATGTTCGGCAAACGCACCGATCGGAACGATGCACCCGCCTTCCACATCCGTTATCACAAGGCGCTCGATCTCTGTCTCAATACGAGACTGCGCATGGTCAAGACAGGCAACCGCTTTTTCGGCTTCACTGCCCGCTTTTGTAACAATGACGATCGTACCCTGATTTGCAGATGGACAGAACGCATCCGGATCCAACTGCTCGACATCCATCTCCCAGCCCATGCGCTGGAGTCCGGCTTCTGCTAGCAGTATGCCGTCATACATACCCGCTTTGAGTTTTTTGATACGGGTATCGATATTCCCGCGAAGGTCCTGGATGTTAAGGTCCGGGCGGTACCTCAGTAACTGTGCCCGCCTGCGCATGGATGTCGTGCCTATAATAGCACCGTCCGGCAACTCATCAAGTGTTGAACCGTCGGTTGTTAAAAGCACATCAAAGGGAGAATCACGCTTCAGGACCGCTGCGATCGATAACTCCTCCGGGCGCAAGGTTGGCAGGTCTTTCATCGAATGTACTGCGATATCGATCTCACCTGCGATCATGCGGTCATCGATCTCTCTTACAAACGCGCCCACACCTGCAACCTCGTGCAGGGGGCGGTCCGTGAACGTATCCCCGCTTGTTTTTATAATCATCTGGGTGGTCTTGGTCCCGCGCTCTTCAAGCAGGCGTGCCACAAGGTTCGCCTGTGCAAGGGCAAGACCACTGCCACGGGTTCCGATTATCATTCTTTAACACCTTTCAGGTTCGCCTCATAGGCTTCGTAAGTCCTGTCAAGATCGGATTTATTGTGGGCGGTTGAGATGAAATTCGTCTCGAACTGCGATGGCGGCAGGAAAACCCCGCTCTTCAGCATCCTGTGGAAGAACTCGAAGTATCTTTCCTTGTCGCATTTGAGTGCTTCCTGATAGTTTAAAGGAGCATCCCCAAAGAATATCTTGAACATCGATGCAATTCCGGATACATTATAACCAAGCCCCATATCCGAAACAATATCAGACAACCGGGCACGCACTGCATCGCCTGTGGCATTCAATGTTCTATGCACGTTTTCCTTTTCAAGAATATCCAGCACTGTAATACCGGCTGCCATAGAAACGGGACTGCCGCTAAATGTGCCTGCCTGGTACACACCTCCCGAGGGTGAGATCATCTCAATTATCTCGCGCTGTCCTCCAAACACACCAATAGGCATTCCGCCACCAACAATCTTCCCGAGTGTTGTCATATCAGGCGTAACGCCATAATATTCCTGTGCACCCCCCATGGCAAGCCGGAATCCTGTAATAACTTCATCGAATATCAGGACAACATCGTTCTCCTCTGTGACCTTGCGCACATCTTTTAGATAATCTCCCTCCGGAAGGATAGGACCTATATTTCCCATAACAGGTTCCATAATAACCGCAGCCATATCATCTTTGTTGGACTCGATGGCAGTTACCATTGCCTCAATATCGTTATACGGGACCTGAAGCGTATTTTTTGTAAAATCTTCCGGTATACCGAGCGAATCCGGTTTGCCGTGTGTGGTCGCACCGGAACCTGCCTTGACAAGCACCGCCTCGTGCGCACCGTGGAAGCCCCCTTCTATTTTTATAAACTTGTTCTTACCCGTAAACCCGCGCGCCGCCCTGAGTGCACTCATGGTCGCTTCCGTGCCGGTTGTAACAAACCTGAGCATGTCAATGCTCGGATAGAGGGAAACGATCTTATCCGCAAGTGTCACCTCAAGGCCTGTAGGTGTACCATACAGCCACCCATTGTCCAATTGCCCAACTATCGCCTGCTTGATACGCGGATGGGCGTGTCCGAGTATTTTCGGACCATATGCCATACAATAATCAATGTATTCGTTCCCGTCAACATCCGTAATCTTTGAACCGCTTGCAGATGTTGTGTAGAATGGATACGGCTTAATCGCCCGAACCGGACTGCTAACTCCACCTGGAAGGAGTGTCCTGGCTTTTTCGTATAATAGTTTTGATTTTTCTAAACTCATGTGATCACCATTGATTATAAAATTTGTTGGATTGTGATTCGAACTTAAAGACTCTTAAAATTTAACTAACAAAGCCTCCACACTATTTTTTGCTCTCCCATCAATTGATGCATCTTCATAAATAACATTGGCTTTCTCCTTATATTTTAAGTCACCAGTAATTAAATATGCTCTTCGCAAATAATCAATTGCTAAAAGGGGGTTGTTTTCAAGCACTTCTGCCATATCATCATAATGTTCCGGTAGTGCAAAGAAAGTATTGAAGAATTTATCCAATTTATTTTCAAAACCATTCCCATATTCAACATATTCGGTTCGAATAAAATCGGATGGTATTTTTACATCTTTTGTTTTTATAACTAAAGTTTCTTTACCATAAGCCTGCATAAATCCGATTTCATAAAAAACATTAGAAAGGGTCTGTCCGGACATATTGTTATCAATGATCGCAATTCCTAATGGTACAGTTGTAATCAGGTTCCAGATCTTCATTAAAAAATCTCGTCCTGTAACAACACTTTCAGCATCGACTTCCTCAATTTGTCGTTTTATTAACACTCTACGCAGTTCAACTCTTATATTTTTTATCTCAGGTGAAATTGGCTGACCAAGTTTAGTCATAGTAAAACAGGTTCTTGGACGATATTTTATGTGGGTAGTGTGAACATCGCCATCAGGCCTGTAGAGTATCATTCAGTCCTCTTTCTCGCAATTGGCACATTTTTGTATGCCCCTTCCGTTTTCTTATAACTAAGAATTTTACCGATAGATCTATCGATTTTCACATAATGTCCGGATTTCGGATTTTTTACTTGAACAATATCTCTTCTCACCATGATTAAACACCTATGGTTTATTGTTGATAAATATTTGAAATAAATATTATTGTCAATAATACAATACATTATTTTAATCTTAATAATAAGTGGCGACACAGCAGGAAATCTATTGCATTCCACTTGTAAGATATATTGTGCTTTACCCCAGAATACGCGCCATATCCTTTGCGAAATATGTCAAAATCATATCTGCACCCGCGCGTTTGATCGAGAGAAGCGACTCGTACATAACCGCTTTTTCATCCAGCCAGCCGTTCTGCGCAGCGGCTTTTAACATTGAATATTCCCCGCTTACATTGTATGCAGCCGTTGGCATTTCAAATTCGGTCTTGATGCGGTAGAGTATATCAAGATAGGGAAGTGCAGGCTTAACCATTATAATATCAGCACCCTCCTGAATGTCAAGCGCAACTTCACGCATAGCCTCATTTGAGTTTGCAGGATCCATCTGGTAACTTGAGCGGTCACCGAACGAATAACCGGATTCTGCCGCATCCCTGAATGGCCCGTAAAATGCAGAGGAATACTTTGCAGCATACGACATTATCGGAATATTATCAAAACTATTTTTGTCAAGAGCAGAGCGTATCGTACCGATCATCCCGTCCATCATTCCGGAAGGCGCAATAATATCCGCGCCTGCTTTTGCATGACTTATTGCAGTTTTGCCAAGCAGCGGCAAGGTCGGATCATTCAAGATCTCCTCTGTATCATAGTCAACAATACCGCAATGTCCGTGGGACGTATATTCACACAGGCACACATCAGTAATCACGACCATGTCTTTTCCAAGTTCATCCTTGATCTCACGGACAGCCTGCTGGACAACATCATTGTCACCATAGGCGGTCGTACCCGTTTCATCCTTGTTCTTCGGAATCCCGAAAAGGATTACCGCAGGAATCCCGAGGTCAGAGGCTTCTTTTGCATCATCAGCCACACTGCCAGGGGGCAGCCTGTATACGCCAGGCATAGAAGAAACCTCCACAGCAGAACCAATGGTTTCGTCCACGAACATTGGATATATCAAGTTATCTGTCGTAAGTGCGGTTTCACGCACCAGATCACGTATCTTGCCACTTCTTAACCTTCGCATTCGAACCTGTGGAAACATAATATCACTCCTTTTTTGCACCGTTTAGTTTGAACAACCTGGACACTGTATCCAGCATATCTTCATCATCATGCTCTGCCGCATTTCTCAGGACTTTTGTTGGCTCTGCCACTATCTTGTTGGCAATAGAATGTGTCAGGTCATCGATTACCTTTGTTTCAATCTCTCCGATCGAGTGATATGCTTTCAAGCGATTGATCGCACGCTCCTTTTCATGCTCGCGCACTTTATAGATCCGTTCATATAATTCAGATATCAACCCATCTGCTTTTTGCCGCTTGAACTGGGTTTTAAGTAGTACAAGTTCTTCTTCTATCAGGACCTCTGCCTTTTTTGCTTCATCACGCCTCATCTGCATGTTCTTTTCATTGATAATACGCAAGCTGTCGATATTATGAAGCGTTACATTCATAACCTGTGTGACCGAATCCTCTATATCACGCGGGTTCGCAATATCGATCAAAAGGATCGCACTATTCCTGTTCTCCATCGCTTTTGACATGATCTCTTTTGTCAACACATAATGCGGTGCCGATGTTGCACTAATGACCACGTCTGCATCTTTCACATATTCTCCTACCTCGCTGTAAGGAACAGCCAGTCCGCCCAGTTCTTCAGCAAGCATCTTTGCTTTCTCGAATGTCCGGTTTGCAATGTATATTGCATCAATATTCTTGTGGGCAAGTGCACGTGCAACAAGTGTTCCCATCTCACCTGCACCAATAACAAGGATCGTTTTGCCGATAAGGCCATTAAGTATTTCGTCTGCAAGATCGACTGCCGCAGAACCTATAGAAACCGAACCCCTGTTAATGCCCGTTTCTGTGCGCACCCTTTTTCCAACCTGTATCGCTTTGCTGAATGTGGTATCAAGCATCTTGCCGGTTGTGCCGATCTCCTTTGCGATACCGTACAGTTCTTTTATCTGCCCGAGTATCTGGTCTTCCCCGACAATCATGGATTCAAGACCTGATGCAAGTCTTAAAAGATGTAATAGCGTCTCATCATGGTCATAGAACTCAACGATCCTTGAAGATACGCCCATTTTCTTTGCAAAATGGAACAGTATTTGACTTCCTTTTGGTGAAACAACATATATTTCAACTCTGTTACAGGTTTTGAGCACTGCGCATTCATAAATTAATTCCTGCGAGTACAAGGGTCTTAACATACTTTCAAGATCACCATGCCACGCACTTTCCATTTCTTCAATACTGGCTTTAGCATGCGTTACTACCATACTTGATATTTCTGACAACTGTATCCTCCATATCGAAATGATTCTGAATAATTATGGTGTTTAATTAGAGCTTGTTACGTTCTGATACTATATTATGTGCTATTTTATACGCTTTTTCATATGATTGTGAGAGTGCACTCCACACATCCCCGTTATCAAGTATTTCCCACAGGATATGTTTTCTATCTTCCTGTCTGGAAACATGTTGTTTGAGGTACGCTCGCATATCATCCTGAAGTCGTATCATATCGGCATACTGCGGAGTTATCACCTGTTCTATCTTCTTTCGTGTATATTTTGAAAGTGCAGGACTTGATCCAAGTGTTGATATCCCGATCGTCAGGTTACCCCTTTTAATTACAGAAGGAACCACAACGTCACCTATAGAATCAACCTTATTAATTAAAATGTTGCTTTTATGTGCGATTCTGGCAATCCGGTCATTTAGTGATGTATCGTTTGTTGCAGGGATAACTAAAAAGGCATTCGATATAATATTCGAGATCCTGTCATCCTGCAATGATCCAAGGTCAGCCGAGACCAATTTAATTTTACCTGCATTCTTTATTTTCTCAAGTTTTGGGGTAAATCCGGCACTCACAACAGTAACATCTGCATATTTTGAAAAAAGGGATGCTTTGCGCTCTCCAACTGAACCGCCACCAATGATCACGATTTTCCTTCCGTTAAGATCGATCATCAAAGGAAGTAAGTTTCGTTCAGTGTTCATTCCAGCGCATCCTTTTATATGTATCACGGATAATAATGGTGTATAAATCCCGCTTATATTTTGAATCAGAACTTAATATACAAATTGGAATGAAAGTTGAAAATATGATTATAATTATAGTTATAGTTACAATTATAGTTATAGTTACAATTTATAATCTGGCACCCGTTTTCTTAAATTCCCGCTCGCTGAACAGCATTTTGTAATCCGAAATACCTGTAGCTTTTGATATTTCATGTGCAACCCTGTTGCAGTCTTCTTTTGTATAAGAATGCACCATTGTGAACAGGTTATACGGCCAGTCCGGATAACGCGGGCGTTCATAGCAATGTGTTACTTCGGAAAAGCCTGCCATAATCGCTCCGATCTCTTCGACCCTTTCATCAGTTACATTCCATGTACACATGGCATTGGCTGTAATCCCGATTGCCCGATGTCCTATTGATGCACCAAATCTCCGGATAACTCCTTTTTTTTGCAGGTTTTCAAATCTGGAAACAACATTTATTTCACTTATGCCAAGTTCTCTGGCGATATCCGCAAATGGCGCATGTGTAAATACTATACCATCCTGTGTAAGTTTGATAAGCTTGGTGTCAATTTCGTCCATTTTCTCACCTTATATTGAATTTCACACCTATTTTGAACAGCCGCCTGGTAGGCAGGTTGATCAACTCACATCCGGTTTCAGCCTTTAGTTCATCAAGTATCCGGATAAGCCTCTCCTCACTTGTTGCGGATATTGTAAACCACATATTATACTTTGCAGGACGCAGGTAATTATGTGATACTTCCGGATATCGATTGATAACCCCTGCCACTTCATCTATCCTCGACTCTGGCACTCTGGCTGCGACAAGAGTGCTTATTCCACCAGCCATCTTTGTGTTGATAATCGGACCGATGCGTCGGATTGCACCTACAGTGTTCAAGCGTTTTAGGCGCTCTATTACCTCATTTTCCGTAATACCCAATTCCTTTCCCAGTTTTTCGAACGGATGCACTTCAAGCGGGAAATCCAACTGTATAGTATTCAGGATATTCTTATCAATATTATCTAGCCGAACCATTGTTATTTAGAGCTCCTTTTTGGTGGTACATATATGCAATATGGCTCCTCTGCCATGTAATCCCCAGTTGCCGCATACGCGCGCGCACGGCAACCGCCACATACTTCATTATATCCGCACCTTCCGCATTTGCCTTTGAGCTTACCTGTATCACGAAGATCATTAAACACCTTTGCGTTGTCCCATATGTCCTTGAATCCCTGTTCTTTTATGTTGCCGGCAAGTACGGGCAGGTATCCGCAAGGGTACACTTCACCAATGCTGGAAACAAAACAAAATCCAGTGCCACCGAGGCATCCTTTGGTCATAGCTTCATATCCATGTGTTTCCACGGATATCTCAATTCCCTCTTTCTTTGCACGCTGGCGCATTATCCTGAAATAATGAGGTGCGCATGTGGCTTTTAACTGGATCTTTGCTGTTTTTTGTTGATCATAGAACCAGTTTAAAACACGCTCGTATTCAATTGGCGGGATCTCATCTTTTTCAATTTCCCTGCCCCGGCCGGTTGGCACAAGAAGAAAAATATGGAGTGCTTCTGCTCCGAGTTCTGTTGCAAATTCAAGTATCTTTGGGATCTCGTCAATATTACGCTTTGTGATGGTTGTGTTAACCTGAAAACCGATGCCTGCCTTTTTTATCTCATCGATCCCGCGTAATGCTCCATTAAATGCACCAGGTTGGCCTCGAAAATCATCGTGGGATCTTGCATTTGAGCCGTCAATACTGATGCTGACCCTCTGTATTCCGGCTTTTTTCATCTTCTTTGCAATCTCTGGAGTAACAAGTGTGCCGTTGGTTGCCATAACGACACGAAGCCCTTTGTCTGTGCCATACTGCGCAATCTCAAATACATCCTTTCTTACAAGAGGTTCTCCACCGCTCATGATCAGGATCGGATTTCCCATTTCCACAATCTCATCTATGAAGTGCCTGGCCTCATCGGTTGTAAGTTCGCCGGGTGGGATATTAGACGTTGATGCGCCCCTGCAATGTACACAGGAGAGATTGCAGCCTGCTGTTAATTCCCATGCGATAAGTCTTGGTGGTTTTACCATAATAATCATCAATTCTTTAAATTTTTTTGTTATACCGCATAATATAATCATTTATTACAAACCAATCCGACCAGGGAGTAGATTTACCTGAATAAAATTCGGTTCAATTCGCTTAAATATGATGTGCTTATACTACATGCATCCTTATTAATATATGTGATATTACCAATAAATGGTCATCCTCCGGATTTAAATACACTCAATGCAATTATTTTAACAAAAAGGTAAACCGCAAATAAAAGGTGATGTGATGGACCCGTTATATACTGCATTTATAATTACGTGGATTGCAATATTTTCATACATACTATATATGATTCGAACCCGTTTACAATTGAACGCGGAACTTGAGAGGTTAGGCAAGTTACAATAGGCTTCAAGGCTATAATTAAAACAAACCGGAGTATATAAATGGATAAAAAACAAAAAACAATTGTTGCGATTGGTGCTATTATTGCTGTCGCGGTTATTGGCCTCTGGAATGTTGATTTTTCCCAGAAATACATTATGATTTCAGAACTTACTTCAAATCCGGATACATATATCGGGGAAAAGATCGGCACAATGGGTACAATTAAGAACGGTACACTTATTGTAAGCCCGGATATTGTTTCATTTGTACTGGTCGATGCCGATGATGGAAATAGTGAAATAAATGTGGAATATACGGGAGACTTACCTGCAACACTTGATGAAGGAAAAGATGTCAGCATGAGCGGTACTATGGTGACTGCTGATAAAATCGAAGTTACACAGATAGTAGTAGGCTGTTCGTCAAAATACACAGAATGACGCACATCATATCGAATGATAATCATACAATTAGATAATGAGGGCACTGGATGAATATTGAGCAATGGGATGAGTACAAACTTATTACATCTGCAATGTCTGAAATGACCGGGGCAATGGATGAATCATCCCAGATGAAAAAAATGGTTAGCCATGTCTGTAATTCCGGTGGGAAAATGATACGTCCGATCATATTGATGCTTTCCACCGAACTTTGTGGCAGGAATTCAAAGGATAGTGTTGATGCGGCTCTGGCGATTGAGTTGATACATTCTGCTTCATTGATCCATGATGACCTGCTGGATGGGGGATTGATCCGCAGGGGCGTTCCTTCTGTGCATGAGAATTTCGGTCATGCTGCAGCTATGCTTTGCGGAGATTTTTTGATCTCAAAGTCGATAGAACTGATATCACCTTTTGGCAGGAATGCCGTACGTGATTTCGGGCGTGCAGGCATGTATATGGCGGAAGGGGAAACGATTGATGTAAAAAGTGTCTCCGGAAAGTTTGAGGTTATTAACTATTTCGAATGCATACGTAAAAAGACAGCATCCCTTTTTGCAGCGAGCGCAGCTATTGGTGCATATATTGGTGGTGCGGATAATGAAATTGCGAACCAGTGCAGATTGTATGGGGAATATGTGGGTACTGCGTACCAGATAGTGGATGACCTGCTTGAGTACTTGAATGCACAGGATAATAAGAAGTCCACCCATGAATCCGTAACATTGCCTCACATCTACCTTAAGCAGATGTCACATGAGGATGCAGTGAAAAGATCAGTCGGGGAAGTTAAAAAACAGGTTATGAATGCAAACGAGATCCACAAAACTTTTGATCCTTGCAGTGCAACAGATAAGTTGTTGCAAATAACAAATCATATAACAATCGATATGCTTCCGTAAAAACCGTTTTTATGTCAATTCCTAATCAGGACAATTTCAGAAAATACCACATATTTCCGATATATTGATGTTAAAATTGCAGAGATATTGTTTTACTCCGCAATTATAATTTATAATCATTTTGTAAGAGAACAGATGCAGCAAAGTCAATTGATGATTAAGAGTTACAAAAAGTTGACTCGGTTTAGTATATAATAACAGGTGAATCCATGCGTGTATATGATAAGTCAGTGATCAAAGTAAATGCCAGTGCACAGAATGGTAAAATTGTGCTTGATGCAGAGGGTGCAATGGCACCGATCGCAAAACCAATAATAAAACGGATCAATAAAATCTTTCAGGAAGAAAAACCAATTTCCGTAGATGATAATGAGATTATTTTCTCAACATGGGTCCCACCTATTCCAGGAAAAGTTTTTGATAGGTTGATCAGTGCGGAAGTTGGGGCAATTATAAAAAAACGCATACCCGACCAGTTATCTATTGGTATCACAGCGCGCTGCCCGAATAATTGTATACACTGTGGTGCATCAGATATTATTGCAGACCCTGAACTTTCTTTTGAAGAGATAAATGATACGATAGACCAGTCGCTTGACCTTGGTGCATATCTTATATCATTTGATGGTGGTGAGACAATGCTTCGAAAAGACCTTGTGGACATGGTTGCAAATGTGGATAAGACACGTGCGATCACTACATGTTTTACATCTGGTTACGGATTAACTGAACAAAGGGCACATGATCTTAAATCTGCCGGAATGTATGCAATACGTATCAGCATAGACAGTCCTTTTGAAAAAGAGCATGACCGTGTACGAGGGCGGGATGGTGCATACATGGATGCTATAAATGGTATCAAAAACGCACGTGCTGCCGGTATATTAACTGATATGTTCGTAGTGGTGTCTCCTGATAATATCGACGATCTTGATGATTTTTACAATCTTGCAGAAGAAATGGATATGCAGGAGATGTCAATATACGAGATCATAGCGGTCGGACGCTGGATAAATCACGAGGACGAGGTTATTAACCGGAAAGATGTTTCACGTCTTGAAAAGTTCCAAAAGCGCATTAATGCAAAACCTGGTGGCCCGAGGGTTACTGCATTCCCATATTTTATGGGACCTGACCAATTTGGCTGCTTTGCAGGGCGGAGGTGGGTTCATGTTACATCTGCGGGAGATGTTTTACCATGTGCATATACGCCTCTCTCGTTTGGGAATATTCGGGAGAATAAACTGGAGGAGATCTGGAAACGTATGGGTAAGCATATTGCATACAAATCATCAGCAGATTATTGTATGATGCGAAACCCTGAATTTAGAAGTAAGTATATTCATACGATACCTGAGAATACACAGATGCCGTTTAGGATAAATATTTGATCTTAAGACAACAACACTTTTTAATAAATTCCGGATAAACGGATCATGGCAAAAACGATTCACCGCAGAGGGGACTTATTTTTCTCTGCGTGCCTCTGCGATCTCTGCGGTTTTCAAAACCATTCCGGAAGAGAATAAAAAGTCCCTAAAACAGATGGAGCATAGTAAATTGATAATTAAGAGTTACAAAAAGTTGACTCGATTTTATATAAAATTGAATATATTTACCACGCCATATGCTTATTATGGGATTTTTTTATATTTATTTTTGTTAAACATTGTACAATAAACAGCACACTTAATCAACAATTTCCGATATAACTATTGACCGGCATCATCTTCATTTCACAGTCCCCATGATCCGCCGCCATATTTAGTTCCAATAGCACCAGTTTCACACACAAAAAACACACAATTTCTTCAAATCGGATGTTAAAAGTTGAAACTTTTTGATGAATTGACGGTTATAATCTTCAATTATCTCAGAAATCATCGGTTGTAATCGATAAATTGAAGTATTTTCAGCGATTATAATCTACAATATGGATGAACGTGTAAAAATTGCTCTTGAACGTCAAAACCCCTGATGGTTTGGGAAACCATTTAATACCGGTGTTGACAGGTTGCAATGGTACCCAAAACTTACGAAATATCTCGGTACAAGGGAAATACTTTTGCTAACAGGTGCAAGGCGTATTGGAAAGTCAACACTTGCTTACCAGATTATAAGAAAACTGCTGGATAACAATGTGCCACCTGAAGAAATACTATTTATCAATCTCGATGAGCCCTTGTTCCAGAGTAAATCTAAAGACCCGACATACCTAACAGAGATAATAGAGCACCATCTAGCACTCCAAAAACCTTTGACCCTTTACCTTTTCATAGACGAGATACAGAACTATGATTACTGGATACAGACTATCAAGATGTTGTTTGATACCATAACGAACATTAAGATCATACTCACAGGTTCAACATCCGGCCTTCTTAAAAAAGAGATGAGTATCAGGTTATCAGGCAGGTATTTTTCAATACCTGTTCATCCACTCTCGTTTAGTGAATACTTGAGCTTTAACAATGTTCACAAATTAACAATCGTTGAGAAACTCCAATACTTCAACAACTATCTTGAATTTGGTGCTTATCCTAGAATTGTGCTGGAAAAAAACAACGAACTGAAACAGGAGATCCTAAGTAAATATTTCCAGACAATCTATCTAAAAGACATCATCTATCCCAACAACCTGCGTAACAACAGGGACGTATTCAACCTGCTCTACTTTATCATCTCAAACATTGCAAAACCATTCTCTTATTCAAAAATAGCAAAAATCCTGAACATAACAAATGAAACAGTAAAAGAATACCTGAATTGTGCAGAAGATTCATATCTTATATACATATTAACGAAATATGACAAGTCTGTGAAAAAGCAGACAATAAACCCGAAGAAAATATATTGTCTCGACACGGGATTGGTAAATTCAGTTTCATTCAAATTTTCTGAAAATAGAGGTAGATTACTTGAAAACCTTGTACATATGACCCTGAAAAGACAGTACAGGGAAATATATTACCACAAGGATAAATATGAATGTGATTTTATAACCAAGGAAGGGCTAGATATCACATCTGCTATACAGGTCACAATGACTCTTAAAAACGAAAGCACACGAAAACGCGAGATTAGAGGACTAATAGAGGCAATGAATGCTCATAATCTATATGCAGGACTCATAATAACTGAAAATGAAAATGAGACCATCATCATGAATGACAAAACAATCATTATAAAACCCATCTATGAATGGTTGAGCGACACCATTACTTGAACATGTGAAATATGCTCTTATTACTTAATTCGATACCAATCATAAATTATTTATATCCACTTCAAATCTAAGGATAACTGACTCCATTTTGAAAATCGAAAGATGCCCCGACACTTGATTTAGATAATTCGAATATGCATTTTACCCTGTTTTTTGAAGTGGATACATTAATTTCAATGTTGCGGTAGAAATCGTTTTTGAATTTAAAAGATTCAAATATAGCAAATCCGGATAAGAATAATGGGCTTAATGATATTGATTTAGCGAGTTGGACAAACACCTGAATTGAACATCGTGAGATTACATTGAAATCATATTGTTTTTCACATATTAGAAAATTGAGATGTCACCCTGATCATCGTGTTTTATCTCACCGCAAGTTTTACTTACAACTCCATACATCCAAATGCCAATATGCCATTAAGTAACCTCATAATAAAAGGCGCAAAGGAACACAACCTCAAGAACATTGATGTCACACTCCCACGCGACAAACTTATTGTAATAACCGGACTCAGCGGTTCGGGTAAATCGTCCCTCGCATTCGATACGATCTATGCAGAAGGGCAAAGAAGATATGTAGAATCACTCTCAGCCTATGCTCGCCAGTTTCTCGGGCTAATGGAAAAACCGGATGTCGAGTACATAGAAGGACTATCACCTGCAATTTCTATCGAGCAAAAAACCACAAGCAAGAACCCACGCTCAACCGTTGGGACGGTCACAGAGATATACGACTACCTGCGGCTGCTCTATGCACGAATAGGAGTGCGTCACTGTCCCGATTGTAACAGGGTGATCGAATCACAAAGTGTTGACCAGATCGTTGACAGCATATTGGACATCCGTAAAGGTACAAAGATCCACATTCTTGCCCCGCTTGTCCGCGAACGCAAAGGTGAATACCGCAAAATGCTCGCTGAACTAAAAACCGAAGGATATTCTCGCGTCCGTGTAGATGGGAATGTGGTATTACTCGATGATATTGACACCATTGAACTTGGACGTTACCAAAAACACAACATTGAGATCGTGGTTGACAGGATCGCTATAAAGGAGGGGATTAAAGAACGCCTGTCAGGTTCAGTTGAAACAGCACTTGAAAAAAGCGGTGGCACGATCATTGTTCACATACTTGAAGGTAAAGAACTGGTATTCAGTGAAAATCTTGCATGTCCTGATTGCGGTGTCGGATTTGAGGAACTGGAGCCTGCCGCATTTTCGTTCAACAGCCCGCAGGGTGCATGTCCCAAATGCCATGGACTTGGGACAGCAATGGAATTTGACCCGGAGATCATAGTCCCGGATCCAACGCTAAGCCTGGGCGAAGGCGCTATCGAACCGTGGGGGAAAAAAGACGGGTATTACATGCAATCGGTCATATCCCTTGCCCGTTATTTCGGATTTTCGATGGATGTTCCTTTTGAAGAGCTTGAACCCAGGTTCCGGAAAATGATACTTCATGGGACAAATGAACTTATCCCTTTCGTACATACTGGCAGGGATGGAAGTTTATGGGAACATAAAGGTCATTTTCGTGGAGTGGTATCCTACCTGTCGCGGTTACATGACAAGACTGAATATGAAAACACAAAAGAGAGGGTCCGCAAATATATTAGTACAAAACATTGCCTGATATGTGATGGAAAACGATTAAAGCCTACAAGTCTGGCAGTTACGATAGATGATGTGAATATCATCAATGTCACACAAATGCCGATTGAAGATGCACTTCATTTTTTTAATGAACTCGAACCAAAACTTACCCACCGCGAGTATGCCATTGCCCGCCTCATACTTAAAGAGATTAAATCCAGGCTAGGTTTCCTAGTTGATGTGGGGCTTGATTATCTCACGCTCAGCAGGTCGGCTGGCACTCTTTCAGGCGGTGAGGCGCAGCGTATCCGACTTGCGACCCAGATAGGTTCAAGTCTTATGGGTGTACTGTATATTCTTGATGAGCCGAGCATCGGTCTTCACCAGAGGGATAACCTGCGCCTGATAAATACTCTCAGGCACCTGCGGGATATCGGGAACACAGTCATTGTTGTCGAGCATGATGAGGAAACAATACAAAATGCAGATCATGTGGTGGATATGGGACCCGGGGCAGGGATACACGGCGGTGAAGTGGTAGCACAAGGCAGCCCAAAGCAGATAATGTCAAACAAAAAATCACTCACAGGCCAGTACCTGAGCGGCAAGTTGAAGATCGAGGTTCCGGATACCAGGCGCAGTCCAACAGGTACACTCATTCTCATAGGAGCAGCCCAAAACAATCTCAAAAATATCAATGTGGATTTCCCGCTTGGTGTTATGATCTGCATAACAGGAGTTTCAGGATCCGGCAAGAGTACGCTGGTAAACGAGACCTTAAATAAGGTACTTGCGCAAAAACTCCATCGTGCACGCGACCTACCCGGTAAATACGATAAGATCGTGGGACTTGAAAATGTTGATAAGGTTATTACTATTGACCAATCCCCGATTGGACGCACTCCACGATCAAATCCTGCCACATATACAAATCTTTTCACCCCGATTCGGGATCTTTTTGCACAGGTCAAACTTGCACGTGCACGCGGTTATAAACCCGGCCGATTCAGTTTCAATGTCAGGGGTGGCAGGTGTGAAGCTTGTTCGGGTGATGGTATTATCACTATCGAAATGCACTTCCTGCCGGATGTGTATGTTCCGTGTGAAGTCTGCCACAGTAAGCGATATAACCGCGAGACGCTTGAGGTTGAGTACAAGGGGAAAACAATTGCAGATGTCCTTGATATGACTGTGGAAGAAGCACTTGGGTTTTTTGGTAATATCCCGAAGATTGAGAAAAAACTTCAAACACTCTTTGATGTGGGATTGGGTTATATTAAACTGGGGCAGTCCTCAACAACCCTCTCTGGCGGCGAGGCACAGCGCGTGAAACTTGCGACCGAACTTAGCCGCAGATCAACAGGAAAAACAGTTTATATTCTCGATGAACCAACGACAGGGCTCCATTTCGATGATGTTAAGAAACTACTTGAGGTGTTACAGCGGCTTGTTAAAGGAGGTAATACTGTTATAGTCATTGAACACAATCCGGATGTTATCAAAACCGCAGACTGGATAATCGATCTCGGACCCGAAGGTGGGGATGGCGGGGGAGAGATTCTTGCGGAGGGTACGCCGGAAGATGTTGCACAGGTGGAGAGATCATATACGGGGGAGTTATTACGGCGGTTGCTAGTTTAACAATTGGGTTGTATGTAGTGCTGAGGTTTGATGCATGACCGATCGCCGGCTAGCAGAGTGAATAAACCTGTAAGTTATCATTGTTTATGATATGGGGTCTTTAGACTAGGAAAAGTGCAGATATTCTTAAAATGTGCGAGACAGGAAAAAACTGTTGATGAAACATTCGTTGTATTATTATTATTATTATTATTATTATTATTATTTTATCACAGATTCGTTTTGCATTCTACTTCAAAATACAAAAAAATAAGAAAAGAGGGGAAATGAAAATTATCCCCTTCTTCTAAATAGAATAGCCAGGGAAACAAACGCAGCACCTAAAAGCATTGCTCCGAACCCGGGGGTACTCTGTGAACTTGCTCCACCCTCTATAGCCTCTGCAAGTTTTGCTTCAGCCCGTAGGCTCCTATCTTCTGACTTGATCCTCACTGCTGTTTCCTTGAGCGGTGCCCAGCCATACCACTGTTCCTGATCCGCATTTGCGTGGAACGCGCTTTGGAAAGTACGCATTCGGTACTCCATCCACATAAGCCAGAGATCCTCCTCTATCGCGTGTGACTGGTCATAGAACCTGAGAACATCAGGATATGGATAGGACGGGAGTTCATCGATGTATTCGGGCTTAGGGAGTATACCGTCGCGGTGAAGTGCTGCAACGATCTCGACCGACTCCGCATATACCCGATCAGCTTCCCGGAGCATATGGTCACCTTCCTCAAGTGAGAGTCTTGCGAACTTCTCTGAGTGGCAGTCGCTACATACTGTGATCAACTTCTCACGGGGTTCATTCCACTCATCCATTGTCATCCTTGCAATCTTTGCAGGACCTATTATATCGAACCTTGGTGTCGTATTTCCTTCTGCATCAAGAACGCCGTATGATTTTAAGACAGATACCCTGTCCTCAGCCCATTCTTCATTTGGCTCCTCGACCCTAACGCCAAGGAATCCCCATGAAGTTATAACATAGTGGCTTCCGTCAGTCATGTGGCACATCTGGCACGTTGGAGCGGTGTAACTCTCTTTCGCATCGCTTAAGGATGCACTCCAGTCCCAGTTGTTGCCTTCTGTCAGGTATATCGAACCGTGTTTCGAGGTTGAGTACATCTCCCACTGGGCATGGTCAAAACCCTGGTGACATGTCATACATGCTTCCGGTCTTCTTGCTTCCTCTACTGAGAAACTATGCCGCGTATGGCAGTTATCACAGCCCACAACGCCGTAATGATACTCATCCCAGCCGGTTTCATTTTTCGCTCCGATCTTGTGGCATCCTCCACAGCCTTTTTGGCCTTCCATTAATTCTATTGGTTGATCGGCTGTAGTTGGCATTGCCATAAACGCAGTCCATGCGATACTGTGCTTACCGTCCATATACTGAGCGTCCTGCTTTGCATGGCACGCTCCGCATGTCTCGTGTGTCGGCAGCTTCACCTGATCCACAGTATCAGCCGAATTGTGTGCGGATCCATGACAATTCGAACAATCTATTTCACTACCCATTACGCCGCTATTGAAGTCATCGACGATCTCAGGGGTAACAGCAATGTGACAGTCCGTACAGATCGATGCTGCTGCCGATCCCACACACGCGAGGAACAGGAACATTGATAGCACCACGGTCACAGATGCAAATTGTTGATTCATTATTTTGTTCTCCATAATTTTGTTGATTTAATCGTCCACCAGTTCATTGATTAATTGGTTTTGATCATCTATGTGATAATATCAGGTATTGCGAATATATAGTATTATGGTCCTGAAAAATGCTGAAATTTACCATGAATCTCAACAAAAGTACGAAAATCGGTAAAATTATTGAGAGGTTCTATAGAATATGTTTTGAATTCGTTGCCACATCGCAGAAGCCATCTGTGTCGTGCATCACGTCCCTCTTTTGGCTGAAAAATAACTCAATTACACATTCTTCGATACAAAAAGCACGCCTCTTATTTCTACACACCGGTATCAAAAGTTGTCACTGAACAAACTGTCAATTGTCAACTGTCAAATTTTGGATGCATAGTTATCTACTTCTATTGATATCTATTTTTGTATAATATGAAGTACACCTGCATATTTTAAATCTAAATGACATTCTACAGTGAAAACACGATCAGTGGAGGGGTTGATTTTGATTGAAAGGCGGTTTACCATATGAAAATATGTAAACAGTTTGAAAATTGGAGCGTTAGATTGTGATTTTAGAAAAGTATGCGTTGTTAAAGATGTGTTTCAATGTGAAAACTGGGCCAATTTTAGGTAGGATTTTTTAATATTGCGTGTTTCTACTCGCCAAATCATAACGGAAATCAACGACGAGTAGCGATATGGTATCAGACATATCGGATGACGGAAAAACTTCCAAATGGATCCCAGATTGAACGTATTCTTCATATATGGAAGCTAAATTGTGAAAATATAATAAGTGGAGAGAAGTATACAAAGTTAAAACATTCGGAACTACACACTCAAAAGCAGTGCAATCTCATCTCACTCTTCAACGCCAAGAATACCGGCAAGTTCAAGCCCTTCGCTGCCTATTTCGGATAACTGGTTGAACACATCTTCCTTGGTTATGTATTTTTCTGTCCTTGTGCCGTCAGCCTGTTCGATCTTGATCGTGATCTCTGACTTAACATAGCCTCGTTCAAGACATTCATGTATAATATCTCCATACTGCTCAGCAATGATCTTTAAACAATCAAATACTTCATTGTTCCTGATAGCATCCTTTCCATCGATCAATATACGGGTCAGCGTTTGTGAACTGATGTTATCTTGCACATATTTCTTGACCTCATCTGCAAATTCAGAAATGTCACTCATATTAATAAAATTCAAAAGCGCATCGTCACCTGTAATAGACTGTTCATCGCCATAAACATGGCATTTATTCTCATCACAGGTAATCCTGAAACTTCGCCCGGATTTCTTATTCTCAAAAGTGTATTCCAATGACAAATTGATGGAGCTATTGTAATCAATAGAAGTAATAACAAAATCCGATACATCAATGATCTTGATCTTCTTCTCTTTTTGCAGCAAGCCACTCTTGCCCCATGTGGGTAAAGACAGGTTCTCGAACAAATCCTTGACCGTCAGCAAACCATTCGCAAACACAATGTTAGATTCGTAATCCATACCTGCTATCGATGCTGCCAAATTACCCTGAAGCAAATCGTCATCCATAATCACAGAATACTTCTTTTCAGCACCGTATATTCCATTTTCAAACATAGGGTCAAGAAGCGATAGGATATGGGATTCTAACCTGCTGCCTTCGCGTGTATATACCTTTTGGCTCCGCTCAAGTTCCGACTTCAGGATTTCCCGGTTTCTAGCTGCACTTGCAACACAGGCATCAATGATGGTATTCCTGCATTCAAGTATTTCTTTTGCATCTGCATCTTTAGATGCATTATCTACAAATTTTTTTATATCCGTTTCAAACTTGTCCAGGTCATTAAGCCTGTTCTCAAGCGAGATTACTTCCGACTTTTCCTCATCGTTCATCTCGATCGCAGAATTTTCAAGAGGAAGCACTTTTTTTGCAGCCTCAATGAAATTTCTTAAATCCTGTACGAAATCCCTCTGCTGTGATAATTTTTTAGAATCCTGATATGTATATTTCATAGATATCCCCACATATTACGAGGTACTTATTAATGACAATGTTCATTGATTACAATCATTAAATAAATATCGATTATTTATTTGTTTTAGCCCTATGGCGTCATTCTAGCACATGTCTTGATAAAGTAAGACAGCCACACACAAATATCCTCATCGGTAATGTTATCAAACTCCTGTGTTGCATTGTATTCAGCGGTTTCATACTGTTAGTACCTAGGCTGCAACGGGGATTGTTAAAAGGAAGAACAATGTATCGATTATGGATGAAAATGCTATATGTCATATGAAAAAAACAAAAAATGTGGACGGAGGAACAAAAACACACCGATTTGAAGGCGATGCATGGATTTACGCAGGAATCAAACGAGATACAAAGTTCATAGCGGGTTTTGCAGTAGAAAAAGAGATCAGAATACATGTGACACTTTTCTGAAGCGTGTAATGAATGGAATGGAGCAACCTTATCCAATCCAATTGAATTGAATTCTATAGTGATGGGAATGATCAGTATTCCAAAGGGTTGGAAAAATATATGATCCTGCATGTTATCATTGTGGACAAATGATTAAAACAAAAAGTGGTGGCAAATTTGTCAAAATTAATCGTCAATGGATTGTGGGCGAAGGTACTATTAAAGATACTCCTTTGAATTTGGTAGATTTTTTAAATCCACGTTATAAGACATAAATTAGAACACTATCGAAAAAACAGCTCATGTTTAGATACTAAAAAGTCTATGCATAAAATCAAGGTATAATGGTATCCACTTTAAAAATCAGGGTAAAATGCATATTTGCATTGTCAAAATCAGGTACCTAAGCAGGTTTTCAATTTCAGGAAATAGTCAATCACCCTTAAATTTGAAGCGGATACGTATAATACGACTATTAATACAAAATATTTACAAGCAATATCTTTTTATCCTGAAACATTCAATTTAGTTTAGGAGGGTGCTAAAATGGCAAGTGAAATTATATTTCCGGTATTAATAATTATTATGATATTATCCCAATCCATCAAGATGGTGAAGGAATATGAACGTGTTGTAATTTTCAGGCTGGGCAGGCTAAGCGGTGTGAAAGGACCGGGCCTGTTCTTTATAATCCCTGTAATCGATAGTGTTGTAAAGATCGATCTTCGTGTGGTCACCATCGATGTTCCGAAGCAGGCTGTAATCACAAAAGATAACGTAACCGTAGAAGTGGATGCTGTTGTGTATTACAAAGTTATAGAACCAGGTGCTGCCGTGACAGAGGTGGAGAATTACAGGTTTGCTACGTCAATGCTTTCCCAGACCACGCTTCGTGATGTACTGGGCAAGATAGAACTTGATGATGTGCTTTCACAACGTGAAACAATCAACAGGGATATTCAGGAACTGCTGGATGATTCTACTGACCCATGGGGTATAAAGGTTACAGACGTAACAATAAGAGATGTAAGTCTTCCGGAGACCATGCTTCGTGCAATCGCTAAACAGGCAGAGGCAGAGCGTGAAAAACGCGCGCGCATCATTCTTGCAGAAGGTGAGTTCAAAGCTGCTGAGAAGATGACGGATGCTGCAAAATTGTATGAGCAGGTGCCTGTAGCCATCAAACTGCGAGAACTCCAGACCTATGCTGAGATCGCACGGGAGAAGAATATGGTAATCATATCTTCACCAAGCGAAATCGGTGAGATCGCTGCCGTGTCGCAGGCTATTGTAAAGAAGTCATGAGAAAACATATATTACATAGGAACAGGGGATTATCTGATGCTTAAAAGATATTATTCTCTTTTCCTGTTATTTTTTATACCACTTCTTTTCCTCTCACCCGCCTGTGCCGGTGAACAGCAAAAAGTACTGGTTCTTGAAATATCAGATTCCATAACACCGGTATCCGATGATATTTTTCTGGATGCCCTATCAATGGCACAGAGCGGCGGTTTTGAGGCTCTTGTGATTACACTCAACACGCCCGGGGGCGGGTTGGATGAAACGTTCAATATTATCGAACAGATCGACCAGACTGATGTTCCGGTTATTGGATATGTCTATCCGGAGGGTGTGAAAGCATGGTCTGCGGGTACGCTTATATTGATAAGTACGGACATTGCCGCAATGGCGCCACATACGATAATCGGCTCGGCACAACCTGTTGAAATGTCGGCAACCGGAATTGAACCGATAGAGGATTCAAAGATCGTGAATGCCATTGTTGCGCTTGCGCGCGAAAAGGCACTTATGCACGAGAGAAATGAAACTGTTGCCGAGGAATTCATCACCAAAAACCTGAACCTCAATGCTAAATCTGCATTGGACGCAGGTGTGATCGAATTTATTGCGCCAACTATCGAGGATCTGCTGGTGCAGGTAGACGGAGAGATTATCAAAGGGAAAACACTCAGCACAAGCGGTGCAGATATCGAATATTACACCTCACCTGTCAGGCTTTCTTTTATGAATATTATCTCAAATCCCCTGATCTCGTCTATGCTTATAATGCTCGGGATATACGGGGTCGTATTCGGGATATCAAGCCCGGGGGTGGGTGCTGAGATATTCGGCATAATTGCAATAACACTTGGTCTTATTGGCACTGGTTTTGATGTAAATACCGCTGCAGTTTTCCTTTTGCTTATAGGTATTGTATTGCTGGTATTGGAACTGCAGGCGCCCGGTTTTGGAGTGTTTGGGATTGCAGGCATGGTCTGCATGATTGCAGGAAGCATTCTTTTGGTACCGATGAGTTTCCCGAATTATTATACACCTGCTGATTTCCAGAAATCCCTGATGATATCCATTGCTGCGCCGACTGTTATCATTGGCATCGTAATGGTGTTTGCGATATACAAGGTGATGGAAGTAAGGCACCTTAAACCCGTTGTCGGGGAAATGATAGGAGATATGGCAAAGACTATAGATCCGCTTGAACCCGGAACAGCTGGTTTTGTGAGATATAAAGGGGAATACTGGAAAGCACGCGCAGATGAGAATATTGCCGAAGGGGAAAAGATAGAGATCATTGAAAAGGATGGGAGTGTACTTGTTGTTAAGCGCATATCCAAAAAAGATTGATTGGTTAAATCCTTGTAGTCGCAACTGTTTAGAAATTGTTAAATTGTACACAACATTTACAGGATTTGACAATGTTTAAGCGCATGACCTAACAAGTTTGATCTTTGCCAATTACCATTAATATGCAGCATGGGAGAGTATATTGATCGATCTTAAATTGTCATGATATCAGGTATTGCTGCGGATAATGTGGAGACTTTTTATAATCTTCTGGAATGGTTTTGAAAACCGCAGAGATCGAGAGGCACGCAGAGAAAAATAAGTCCCCTATGCGGTAATCATTTTTGCCATGATCCGTTATCCGGAATATATTAAAAAGTGTCATAATGTGCATGGAAAAGTATGTATTATAGACGGTATATCACATTAATATCACAAACCAAAAAACCCAAATCATTTATTACCCCTAGACCCATTAGACCAAGACACATGAATGAGGACAAACAATGATCGACAGGAAACAAATTCAGGATATTGTTAACGCTTATGACACTGATAAATTGAAGATCGGTATGGTTGCATCCCATTCCGCATTAGATGTATGTGACGGTGCGATCGAAGAGGGGTTCAATACATTTGCAATATGCCAGGCAGGACGTGAAAAGACATATACCGAGTATTTCAGGTCACAGAGGGATGCATCAGGAAATATTGTCCGCGGTATTGTTGATGAAACTGTTGTGTATAATAAATTCAGCGAAGTGCTCCGCCCGGAGAACCAGAAAAGGATGATCGATGACAATATATTGTTCATCCCGAACCGTTCGTTTACATCATATTGTGGCATAGATGAGATCGAGAATGATTTTGCAGTGCCGCTTGTCGGAAGCCGCAATATGTTGCGAAGTGAAGAACGCGGAATTGAGCAAGACTATTACTGGATACTTGAAAAAGCCGGACTACCATTCCCGGAGCGCATCAATGATCCTTTGGACATCGATGAGCTTGTTATGGTAAAATTGCCTCATGCGGTCAAAACACTTGAGCGTGGATTTTTCACTGCCGGCACCTATGCGGAATATGTGGAGAAATCCGAAGCACTGCTTGATCAGGGTGTCATCACAAGGAAAGGACTCGCAGAGGCAAGGATCGAGCGATACATCATCGGTCCTGTGTTTAACTTCGATATGTTCTATTCCCCGATCGAGACCGAAATGAACAAACTGGAGATACTTGGAATTGACTGGAGATTTGAGACTAGCCTTGACGGCCATGTACGCCTGCCTGCACCACAACAGGTAAATCTTGCAAAACACCAGCTTACACCTGAATACACCGTGTGCGGTCACAACTCTGCGACACTTCGTGAATCCTTGCTTGAGGAGGTCTTTAAATTATCAGAGCAATACGTAGAAGCTGCAAGCAAATATTATGATCCGGGTATTATCGGACCATTCTGTCTCCAGACATGTGTTGATAAGGACCTAAACTTTTTCATCTATGATGTTGCACCAAGAGTCGGCGGCGGAACCAATGTTCACATGTCTGTCGGGCACCCATACGGCAACACATTATGGCGCAAACCAATGAGCACGGGTCGGCGCGTTGCTTTAGAGGTGCGACGGGCTGTTGAAACAGGGCAACTTGACAGGATCGTGACTTAAACGAATCATAATTGGTATTTTCTATGTATTTGTAGGAATCTCTTATATATCATAAATAACATGATACCAAAAGCCTTAAAACAGGTTATTTTAGTTAATAGTTCCACATTCATTTCATAATAATCTTGCCCAAATAGGGAGGGAAATCCAAAATTGAGTCAACCTTGTGTTAATGTTGGCATGGTAGGTCATGTCGATCATGGAAAGACCACGCTTGTAAGTGCACTGTCCGGTATCTGGACAGATACGCACAGTGAAGAGAAGAAGCGTGGCATATCGATCAGGTTAGGATATGCAGATTCTACATTCAGGAAATGTCCTGCCTGTCCTAAACCCCAGTGTTATACAGTTGCAAAGAAATGTAAGCACTGCGGAGCAAAAACAGAAGATATCAGGACAATTTCCTTTGTGGATGCTCCGGGTCACGAGACACTTATGGCAACAATGCTGTCTGGTGCAGCGATCATGGACGGTGCGGTACTTGTTATCGCAGCAAATGAAAAATGCCCGCAACCGCAGACAAAGGAACACCTGATGGCGCTAAACATCATCGGGATCAAAAACATCGTGGTCGTGCAGAATAAGGTTGACCTTGTAAAAAAGGAACAATTGATTGAGCATTATCACCAGATCAAGGATTTTGTCAAAGGTACGGTAGCTGAGAATGCGCCAATCGTTCCGGTATCTGCACAGCAAAATATCAATATTGATGTATTGATCGAAGTCATGGAAAAATTGATCCCAACGCCTGTATACAAACTGGATAAAACGCCCCATATGCTTATTGCAAGGTCTTTTGATATCAATAAACCGGGATCACCTATAAGTGAGATTACAGGCGGTGTTATCGGAGGAACTCTTACTGAAGGTTCCATGCATCCGGGTGATGAACTTGAAATTCGACCCGGGCGAAAGGTCGAGAGTGAAGGTGCTACAAGGTGGGTACCCATAACGACTAAAATATCGAAGATCATCGCAGATAATAGTGGAATTAAAGAGGCAACACCTGGTGGATTATTAGCAGTCGGAACAACTCTTGATCCGACACTGACAAAGAGTGACAGATTGACAGGACAGGTCGCAGGAAAGCCTGGCACATTGCCGCCAACACGTGATATGTTCACTATGGATCTCCACTTGCTTGAACGCGTAGTCGGAGCTACGGATGAACTGGAAATTGGTAATATTAAGACCAGTGAACCTTTGATGCTAAATGTGGGTACTGCAACAACTGTTGGTATTGTTACAAGCGCAAGGGCAGATGTAAATGTTGCTGAAGTTAAACTTAAGCGGCCTGTATGTGCACAAAGTGACTCAATGGTGGCGATTAGCAGGCGTGTCGGTTCAAGATGGCGTCTTATCGGAGTAGGAGTAATTAAGGATTGAAGGTTATTATCGATACCAACGCACTGATGATACCTGTCCAGTTCAATGTAGATATTTTCGATGAACTACAGCGTCTTGGATTTGATGAGTTTGTGCTTCCAAAGGCTGTACTTGATGAACTCGACACTCTTGTTGGTAGGTCAAAGGGAAAGGACAGGATGGCGGCAAAGGTCGCACGTTCACTTGCAGGTCGTTGCAAGGTTGTAGATATCACTGGTTTTGCAGATGATGTAATTGCAGAACTTGCATGGGATTCCAATGCAGCGGTATTGACCAACGATATCAGATTGAAAAACAGATTACGCGAAAAGGGTATTACGGTTGTATACCTACGTCAGAAAAATAGGTTAGCAACAACATAATTAATTAAAATTAAATTGAATTAAAAATCAATTTGAAATTTATTTAAGATTAAATTAGAACCCATATTTACAGATGAATATGGACGTTTAAATATAAAAGTTGGAATATAAATTTAAACTTAAATTCAATAATAACTTCATGATTTTGAGCTTCCGGGAGATATGTAGATGTACAAGAAGATGAAACTTGCCGACACGATCCGAATTGCGCCAAACCTATTAGGAGAGGATGTTAATACAAGTGTTAAAGATGCATTAAAAGCTAAACTTGAGGGACGCATCGATAAAACACTGGGTGCCATTGTTGCGATCACTGAACTTGATGAAGTGGGCGAAGGGCATATTCTCGTAGGGGATGGTGCTGTGTACTATGATGCTATTTTCGAAGCTATTGTGTTTACGCCGATACTTCAGGAAGTTATAGAAGGATTGGTTGTTGAGACCGTGGAATTCGGAGCATTTATTAGTATAGGAGCAATGGACGGGCTTTTGCATGTCAGCCAGATTACGGATGACTTTATGTCATACGATGGAAAAAACGGAAGGCTTGTCAGCAAAGCCGGAGGTCAGGTACTTGCCGAAGGCGATCAGGTACGCACACGTATCGTTGCAGTGAGTATCAATGAACGTGATCCGCGAGAGAGCAAGATCGGGTTGACCATGCGCCAGCATGCTCTTGGAAAATTCGAGTGGCTTGAGGAAGACCGCAAGCCAAAATCAGAAAATAATGGGTAATTTTTGACGGAGGATCAATTTATGAGCGAACAAGTTTGCCGGGAATGTCACCGGATCGTCATAGGTCAAACATGCCCTGTATGCGGTTCCAGTAACCTGAGTTCAGATTGGAGCGGCATGGTTATTATTATTGATACGGAACGTTCCAGGATTGCTAAGAAGATGAGCGTTGATATGCCGGATAAATATGCATTGAAGGTGCGATAATTGGGTGCACAATTGGCACTGGTACTACCTGCAAAACTTCGTCCGGTTTTGCGTAAACCTTTTGGTGTGCTTTATGAAGGTACCGGAAATGATACGATCCAAAAGATTGTACCTGACATGGGCAGTCCCACAAAACTTATATCTGTGGGTGATGTTACAACATTCTACTTGCTTGAATCAGACATTGTGCCTGATATCTGTGTTGTTGATGATCGTACAAAAAGAGAACCGGCATCAGATTATGTTATGCTCGGTACAAAACATGCTGCATTTACAACAATATCGGTTGATAACCCACCGGGTGCCATTACCGGAGATTTGATCGATGCGTTATATGATGCAATTGAATCAGATCATCATATAAGGATATTTGTCCGCGGTGAAGAGGACCTTGCGGCATTGCCTGCGATCTTGATGGCCCCGATAGGTTCGGTGGTTCTCTATGGCCAGCCAAATGAAGGTGTGGTGCTTGTCAAGATCACTGAATCTAAGAAAGATGAAATACGTAGTTTATTAGACCAAATTATTGAAGAATGTGCACATAAAGGACAATTCGATAGTGTTCGGAGGAAATTGGATGGATATTACTGTTACTGAAGATAAGAATAATGCGCTTTTAGACAGGCGGGAAATTAATTTTACAATTAAGTATGAGGGCGCAACCCCTTCAAGAAATGATGTGAGAAACAAACTGTTAGCTATGCTGGATGCATCTGTTGATTTGACGATAATCCAGAAATTATACAATGAGTACGGAATGCAGGAACTCACAGGATACGCAAAGATCTACAAGGATGCAGCGCGCATGGCACAGGTTGAGCACAAATACATGGTCAAGCGAAATGAAATTACAGCTGAGCCAAAGGCTGAAGTGTCAGGGGAAAATCAAGTTGATGAAGCACCGGCCGTAGAAGAAGAAACTGAATCCAAGGTTGAAATTACAGAAGAGTAGGTGAGACAATGGCAGTGAAAGATTATTATAAAGTTACCGGCGATTCAATTGAAAAAATTAGACAGCTTTGTCCAAGATGTGAGGATGGCGTGTTTTTAGCAAATCATAAGGACAGGCTCACCTGCGGCAAATGCGGATATACGGAATTTAAGAAATGATATTATTTTTTGTTGCATCACTGCAAGCAAAGTTGTGATGTAATCTTCTTGTTTTTCTTAATTATTATATCCCACAGCTCTGCTGCGATCGGGTGTGTCACCAAATAGTTGACTATCGTGTGAAAATCATTGCACTGTGATGCTCAGCGGTAAGTTTCCAATCAATACATCCTGCCGCAAATATTGATAAACTTATAAGATGTAACATAAATAAAAAGTTATATTCAATCATATCTTACTTTTCGCACATCCAAAAACCTCCTGTAATAAAACAGGAGTATTTTAGTATATAGGGTGTCAATATTCAGTGGAAAAGCGGGTCAATTTTGGGTGGGAATTTTCATGTTCTCCGGTATTACATCTAAATTCACTTTTCAACATAAATATTAATATATACTGTTGCCAATAGGGATGCTTACAACATCAAAATCAATGAGGTTTCATGCATGAGTGAATTAATGATATATACAAACGGTGAGTACGTGCCAAAATCCCAGGCCACCACCTCTCTTTATGATCATGGGTTCCTGTACGGTGACGGTGTCTTTGAAGGTATAAGAGCGTATAATGGACGTGTTTTCAAGTTAGATGAACACATTGACAGGTTATACGATTCTGCAACAGCTATTGCACTTAAGATACCGATTCCAAAAGAGGGAATGAAGGAAGCAATCCTTGCGACCCTCAGGAAAAATAATTTAAAAGACGCATACATCAGACCCATAGTGTCAAGAGGAGTGGGCGACTTAGGACTTGATCCCCGCCAATGCCCAACACCAAATATCTACATCATAACACAGGAATGGGGTGCAATGTACGGTGACCTATATGAAGTTGGCTTGACCGCGATAACAGTTGCTATCAGGCGAAACGCGCCGGATGCAGTCTCTCCGAACATTAAATCGCTAAATTATCTCAACAACATCCTTGCAAAGATCGAAGCGAACGAAAAAGGCGGGGATGAGGCGATATTCCTTGACAACAACGGCTACATTTCCGAAGGTTCCGGTGACAATATTTTTGTTGTTAAGAACGGCAAGGTATTGACCCCTCCAACCATTAATAATCTCAAGGGTATAACAAGAGCCGCAGCAATAGATATCTTAAAGGAGATGGATTATTCGATCACCGAGGTAAATATAAGTATGTTCGATCTCTACACAGCAGATGAGATATTCGTAACAGGTACGGCTGCCGAATCCGCCCCGATCACAAAAGTTGACGGGCGTGTTATAGGTGATGGAAAACCCGGTCCGATTACCAAAAAAATGATTGCGGCATTTGAATATATCACACAGAACACCGGCATACCAATAAACCCTTAGTAGTAATGTTTTTGCAGGATTGGAACTGGATAAAGATTGGATCTGGATCACATGTCGAACAAAGAATTTCGTGAACTGATATCAGTCGAAAAAGCACGTATTCTTGTAAATGAGATTGAAATCCAGCCAAAAACTGTATCCGTACTCATTGAAAACTCGATCAATCATATCATTGCAAAGGATATTATCTCCAGAGTGGATGTTCCTTCTTTTAATAAATCTATTATGGACGGTTATGCCGTCAATGCAAAAGATACGTATCAAGCAAGTGAGACAAATTCCTGCATTGTACAACTTGTCGGATCGGTGCCTGCCGGATGCACTGATCGGTTTTTTGTAGGCGAAGGCAAAGCAGTTGATATTGCCACTGGTGCCCCGATACCGGATGGTGCTGATGCTGTTGTGATGATCGAGCAAACAAAACGACAGGGCAAAGAGATATTTATAGATCGTCCCGTGCACATCGGTGAGAATATCATGCGCGCAGGTTCTGATATCATGCGGGGTGACCGCGTACTTCGCAAAGGCACCCGTATCGGTTCACGTGAAATAGGTGTCCTCTGTGCGATCGGGAAGCAGGAAGTCCTCACCGGAAGCATCAAGTTAGGCATCATTTCAACAGGTGATGAACTCCTCCGGCCAGGAGAACCCCTTGGGCCAGGAAAGATATATGATACAAATTCATACGCACTCAGCGCAGCTGTCATCGAATGCGGTGCAACCCCCATCATGTATGGAATTATCCGCGATAATTACCAGGACATGGAAGAAGCGATTGATATTGCGGTTGAGGAATGTGATATCGTACTGACATCAGGCAGCACATCTGCCGGTGCAGGGGATATCATGTATAAAATAATCGATGAAAAAGGCACAACCCTTGCACATGGAATAAACATAAAGCCCGGCAAACCTGTTGTGATCGGCTTGATCTGTGGCGTGCCAACGATCGGACTCCCCGGAAACCCGACATCTGCACTTACCATTTTTAATGAATTCGTAGCACCCTTCATACGGCGCGCCATAGGAACAAGCATTGACCAAAAAACAGTTACAACTGCAGTTCTTGGTACTAGTATACGTTCAAAGGGCAGGCATCAGCTCTTACCTGTGGGACTTGTACGTGGGAAGGTGTATCCTGCCGACAAAGGTTCAGGTGCAATTACCACACTTGTGTATGCGGATGGTTTTATCGAGATACGACCTGAGGTTGAATACATGGATGCAGGAACACCTGTTAATGTGACACTGTTCGGGGATGTGACAAGACCCGATGTCCTGTTTGTTGGTGGTTCCTGCCCGGGTATCGATGTACTTGAAGACCTGACAGGGCTTAAGATCAGGACAATAGGTACAGGTTCGAGCAGCGGTTTCAGTGCAATCTCAAACGGGACTGCCGATATTGCAGGTGTAAATATGCCTGATGCTTCCGGTGAGTACAATATACCTATTATCAAAAAAATGGGGTTGTCTGGTGTTGTGCTTATCAAGGGATACAGGCGTGAGCAGGGTTTGATCGTCCGGCATGACAGTGATATCTCAAAGATCAGGGATATACTTGTTCACCGTCTTATCAACCGTAATCGTGGGTCAGGAACGCGTGCGCTTCTGGATATTAAACTTAGTGAACTTGCCGAAGAGAAAGGCATTTCACTTCGTGATATGACCGGTGCAATGACAGGTTATGATTCCGGTGCAAAAACTCATCGCGTTGTCTGTGATGCGGTAAAGAACGGGCGTGCAGATGTTGGATTCGGTCTGCGGTTTGCCGCAGACGAGGCGGGGTTGAAGTTCATCAAGGTTGCTGAAGAAGACTATGATTTTTTGGTTCCAAAACATCTTCTTGGCATTAGGGAGATTAGGACATTGCGTGAGTGTTTGGTTTCAGGAGAGTTTGCAAGGCGACTTCCAGCGGGGATTTTTGTTTATGAAGATAGTGGTTGTCCAACTATGTCAACGCCGGTGTAAAAATCCCCACTTATGGCGGTGCTGGGTATAGTTAGCTGAATTTTATAATTACAATTTGTCGAACAATTCGCCTTTACCCCTATAAGCAAGGGTTGAGGTATGCTTGAGATACTCGTTAAGCATCATTGGAAATGTATTTGCAGGCACATACCGGACTCCCATTTGTTCAGCCCATTTCTGGATCCCAAAATCACTTGCAACAACAGCTGCATCAAGTTCCTTAGCAAGCAACAAAACATCAATATCCGGGGCACTGTCCAAAATGCCATAGCGAAGGGCAGTACGGTATTTGTTCCGGAACTTCCCCACGATCTTGCCGATGATCTCGCGTTCAATGTCTTCTTCGATCTCGTGCTTGTTCTTTGCCTTTGATGTAAGGAACAAACACTCGGTAGCAGCTTCCCATATAGCATCTTCTGCCACGTTCATTCCTTTATTTATACGCTCACGCATGTGGGATACGTATTCATGGAACAGTCGTGATGAGATCATAACATTATACCGGTCCGGTGTTTTTTTAACAAGCCATGTATCGATCTTTGCTAATACATCGCTGTCACATCCGTTATTTTTGGCAAAATCATGCAGTTCATCGTATACAGATGGGAACGGGACATAGCAACTAATACCAAGTTGTAACCGAGAGTCTGCTATTAGTCCAAGCATTCCACGCATTCCATCACACAGGGTTGAAAAACCCATGTTTTCCCGTACCTGTGTATCGGTCAGTGCAGTGGTATCAATAATAAATCTTTGTCGCAACATGGTTTTGCTCGCTGGCGCATATTAAAGAGAGATCATATGTAGGATCAAAACTAACAGTTTTATCTACATACTACATTTTGTCATTTAATGTTAAAGTAGTTTTTGGATATTTGGTTGGGATCTCAAAGAATGGATATCTTTTTCATATTCATCCGCAATAAACCATTTTTATGTATCCACTTCAAAAAGCATGGTATTTTGACCGGATTTACAGGATGTTGACGTTGCGGTATAACCTGTCGATACTGTAAATCCTGTCTAATAATTTTTAAATTACCCTTAGATCTGAAGTGGATACCTTTTTACTTTTTTTCAAGTGCATCAGCAATCCTTTTTAGTTGATGTGTTATATCTCCAAGATATCCTGGTGACAGATCACCGTATTTCATTTCTACCTGAAATTTTCTCTGTTCGTAATGCAAGTCAATTGCCATTGTTTTTGAATCAATTTCAAGCACTTCGATTTCCGTTGAAAGTTCCTGATATCTCTCGTCAACTTCCAACAAATCCTCTACGGCCACATTACGTTTTGTTTGGTTTGATAGTTCCGGTGCTTTGGTCTTAGTATACTCTTTTTCGATCTCTTTGCTATACATCATTTTGATTCTTAAAGCCTCATCTATTGACGTTGCTTTTTGTTTTTGGATTAATAGAAGTTCCTGTTCGATATTTTTTATTATAAGTGGTGATGATCCTTGTTCTTCGCTCATGCTACTTTCCTCAATTTCATTCATTATTGGTAACTATCCAGCCATCTTCAATACTGACTGTCGATAGCGAAAATCCACTCATTTATGTCAATGATGATACATCATTTTGTTTTTGATACTAAGCCTATATCTATCGATTCCAAAGACGTTTTACAATTATATGTAAATATCAATTTGTGGATAATTCAATCTATCGATTACGTTTATGTATGGCTAAATAGGAGACTTTTTATTATTTTCTGGTGGCAGAAACATCTCAAACAAATTCATACACGTTACTATTCCATTTTT